>JANXXA010000376.1 GCA_025350885.1 Phenylobacterium sp. | reverse complement strand
ACCACGATGTCGAGGCCGCGCGCGTAGAGGATGCGGGCCAGCTCGCCGTATTTTTCCACCGGCCAGCGCTTCTCCGGCCGGTGCGCCGAACCGCCGGGGACGAACATGGCATAGGGCCGGGGCTTCACCCCGCCGGCGGGCGGGCGCTCTCCGGGAGCGGTGGCCAGCACCCAGGAAAGGTCGGGTCCGGGCGCGGTCCCCGGCGCGGTGGGCGCGTCGGGCCAGATGCCCGCGTACAACAACTGGTCGGCCTGGCGCTCCAGCGTGTGCATCTGGTCGCGCAGGCGGTTGCGGTGCGGCAGGGAACAGCCCATGGCGATCCCAGACCAGGCGGGGGGATGGGGACGCAGGACCTGGAAGATGCGGTTCGACCGGGCCGAGGTCTGCAGGTCGTAGACACGCGCGTAGCCGACCGCGCGCAGCCGCCTGCGCAGCGCCAGCCACTGGGCGAGCCCCTGCGGCCGGCCATCGATGTGAACCGCGTTGAAATAGGGCGAGGCCCTGGCCAGCGCCTCGAACGGCGGCGTGGTCAGCAGGGTGATGTGGGCCTTGGCATGGGCCAGACGGATCCGTTTCATCGCCGCCAGCGCCAGCACGAAATCGCCGAGCGCCGAGAGCTTGATCACCAGGATTTTCTGCACCTCGCGCCGGGCCATCAGCGCGCCTCATGCCGCTCGCGGCGGGCGGCCAGAACCCGCGCATAGGCGGCCAGCGTCGCGGCGCACATGGCGTCGACCCGATAGAGCTGGCGCACGCGGTTCATGCCGGTCTTGCCCATCTCACCACGCCGTCCGGAGCCGATGTCGATGGCGTACAGCATGGCGGCGGCCCAGGCGTCAGGTTCGCCCGGCGGGATCAGCCAGCCCGAGACCCCGTCGGCTACCGTCTCCACTGTCCCGCCGTGCGCCGAGGCGATCACCGGCCGGCCCATGGCCTGGGGCTCCACCGCCGCGCGGCCGAAGGATTCCGGCACCGTGGTGGCAGGATGGCGATGTCAGCCAGGCGGTAGGCCGCCGGCATGTCGTCGCAATGGCCGACGATGCGGATCTGGTCGGCGAGACCCGCCCGCGCCATCGCCTGCGTCAGCTCTTCGCCATAGCCGGTGCGGCCCTGATCGTCGCCGGCGAAGAGGATGACGAAATCCTCGCGGCCCATGGCCTTCATCCGCGCCGCCGCCTCGATGATCGTCAGGTGGCCCTTGATCCGCGTCAGCCGCCCGGCCAGCAGGAACAGGGTCCTGGGGTCGCCGGCCGCGAGCCCCCAGCTCTGGCGCAGGCTTTTCAGACGCCGCGGCGTCACCGCTTCGATGTCGAAGCGGTCGAAGTCGATGCCGCGCGGAATGGCCACGACCTTTCCCGGATCCACCCGATGCGCGGCCAGGACGTGGTCGCGGGTGTAGTCGGAGTTGGCGATCACCAGGTCGCCCCGGGTCATCACCGCGTTGTACCAGCGCTTGAGAGGCGACCTTGCCTTATAGACCCCGTGGTAGGTGGCCACGAACGGCGTCCCGGTGGCCCGCGCCGCCCACAGCGCCGAGAACGCCGGGGCGCGGGACCGGGCGTGGACCAGGCTGACCTTCTCGCGGCCGATCAGCCGCGCCAGCCGCACGGCGTTGCCCAACATCACCAGCGGGTTCTTCGACTGCACGGGCATCATCGCCAGCCGCCCGCCGTCGGCCTTGAGCCGGGCGGCCATGCGTCCGCCGCGGCTGGCGACCAGGGCCTGGCCGCCGGCCTCGACCACGGCGCGCGCCACATCAAGGGTCGTCTGTTCGGCGCCCCCGGTTTCCAGCTCCGGGATGACCTGCAGAAGGGTGAAGTCAGGGGGAAGCGCCACACCCCTCCCATACCGCGAAACGGGGTGGCGTAAAGGCCGCCTGGGTCTATGAGGCGTCGATGGACGAGACCTCCGGCAGACTCGATCGCGGGGACGGCGAAGCCCTGGCCTGGCGCCGGGTCACAGGCGCGGAACCGACGGTGGTCTGGCTGGGCGGATTCCGCTCCGACATGTCCGGAACCAAGGCGCAGGCTCTGGCCGACTGGGCGCGGGACGCCGGCCGCGCCTTCCTGCGCTTCGACTATCTGGGCCACGGCCTATCCAGCGGCGACTTCGCGGCCAAGGGAACCATCACCCGCTGGCGGGCCGACGCCCTGGCGGTGCTCGACGAGCTTATCGAAGGACCGGTGGTGCTGGTGGGCTCGTCGATGGGCGGCTGGATCGCCTGCCTCGTTTCGATGGCGCGGCCAGAGCGGGTGGCGGGATTGGTGCTGGTCGCCCCGGCGGCGGACTTTACCGAGACCCTGATGGCGCCGGCCATCCCGCCGCAAGGCCACGCGGCGCTGGCCGCCGACGGGGTCTGGCTGCGGCCGTCGGCCTATGGCGACCCTTATCCGATCACCCGCGCGCTACTCGACGACGGGGCGCGCTGGTCGATCCTGCCCGGTCCGGTTCCGATCGAGGTCCCGGTGTGCATCCTGCAGGGCGGCGCCGACCCGGACGTTCCCTGGCGCCACGCCCTGGAGCTCGCCCAGGCGTTGAACAGCGGTGATGTGGTCTTCACGCTGATCCGGGACGGCGACCACCGGCTGTCGCGACCGCGCGACATCGAGCGGCTGCTGGCGGCGGTGGCGGACCTCTAGCTAACCGCCTGCCGCGAGGATCGCCGCCAAGCCTTCGCGGTAGGTCGGGTAGGCCGGCCGCCAGCCCAGTTCGGCCTTGGCGCGTGCGTTGGAGACGCGCTTGCTCTCGGCGTAAAAGCGGCGCCCCATGGGCGAGAGGCCAGCCTCGGCGAGGGCGACTTCCGGCGGCGGCGTGAGGCCGAGCAGGCCGGCCGCGTGGGCGATGACCTGGGCGTTGGGACACGGCTCGTCGTCGCACAGATTGTAGATCCCGGCGGCGCGAGGCCGGGTGATCGACGCCGCCAGTCCGGCGGCCAGATCATCCACGTGAATGCGCGAAAACACCTGGCCGGGGGCGGTTATGCGGCGAGCTTGGCCAGCGCGCAGCCGGTCCAAGACCGAGCGGCCAGGGCCGTAGATGCCGGGCAGGCGGAACACCGTCACGGTCAGGCCCATGCCGCGACCGACCTCCAGCCAGTCGCGCTCGGCCCCGACGCGGCGCGCGCCCTCCAGGGACTGGGCGTTGAGCGGGCTCTGTTCGGTGACCCATCGCCCCCGGCGGTCGCCATAGACGCCGGTGGTGGAGAGGTAGCCGGTCCAGTCCGGAAAGACCCTGGCCCGGGCCAGCTGTGGGACCAGAACCTGAAGTCCAGGACAGCCGGCGGCGTCCGGCGCCGCGGTGATCAACAGCGCCTGCGTCTGCGCCAGGGCGGCGGCCAGGCCGTCCGCATCGTCGAGCGCGACGGCCTCGACACCTTGTGATCGCAGGCGCGCGACCCCGGCCGCGTCGCGTGCGGTGGCGCCGATCGTCCAGCCCCGCGGGCTCAGCCTGCGGGCCAGCGCCTGGGCCGAGAATCCGTAGCCAAAGACGAAGAGGCGCATCGGCGGCGCTCGCTTACCGCCTACAGCAGCGCCCGGATCGCCGCCCGCGCCGCCTCGGCGACGTCGGGCCGGCGCAAGGCGAAGGCGACGTTGGCGCGCAGCAGGCCGATCTTGTCGCCGCAGTCATAGGTGGTCCCCTCATATTCCAGGGCGTGGAAGTCCTGGCGGCCCATCAGGGTGGCCATCGCGTCGGTGAGCTGGATTTCGCCCCCGGCGCCGCGCGGCTGGGTTTCCAGGATCGCGAAGATCTCCGGCTGCAGGATATAGCGGCCGGAGATGAACAGGTTCGAGGGCGCGGTCCCGGGCGCGGGTTTCTCGACCATGCCGGTCATCCGGTTGAGGCGTCCGTCGCGACCGTCCCCCCCTTTTTGGCCAAGCGCGACAATCCCGTACATATGCGCCTGTCCCTCGGGAACCGGCTCGACGACGATGATGTTGCCGCCGACCTGGCCATGGGCCGCGACCGCCTGGGCCAGCGCCGGGGTGTCGGCGGCCATCAGCATGTCGGGCAGGATCACCGCGAAGGGCTCATCGCCAATGATGTCGCGGGCGCACCAGACGGCGTGGCCGAGGCCCAGCGGGGCCATCTGGCGAACGAAGCTCATCTCGCCGGGCCGGGCCAGGTCACGCAGCACGTCGGCCAGGATCTCCGTCTTACCCTTGGCCTGGAGCTGCGATTCGAGTTCCGGATGGTGGTCGAAATAGTCCTCGATGGCCCCCTTGCCGCGTCCGGTGACGAAGACGAAGTGCTCGATGCCCGCGGCGCGGCCCTCCTCGACAATGTAGGACAGGATCGGGCGGTCGAAGATGTTCAGCATCTCCTTGGGCGTGGTCTTGGCGCCCGGCAGCACCCGGGTTCCCAGGCCCGCCACCGGCAGCACCGCCTTGCGCACACGCTTGCTCATCAACGCTCTCCGACGCCCGTCGGCGCCCCCGGCGCCGACCTGATCAGGCGGACTAGATGACGCGGGACTTGAAATCCACCGCAAGTGCGACGAAAAAGCATCGCGGACGCATGATCACGATTTCGGGAATTCACGAAGCCGTGTATGAGTCGTCCTTTATCGGGGGATCGTCCTCCATAGTCCTCCAGGGGAGAAATTCCATGAACATGCGTATCCTTACCTCCGTCGCCGTCGCCGCCGGTCTGGCCTTGAGCCTGTCCGCCTGCGCCAAGAAGGCTGATGAAGCCGCTGCTCCGGCCGCTGACGCCGCTGCCGCTGCTGCGCCCGCCGCTGCTGAAGCCGCTGCTCCGGCCGCTGCCGAAGCCGCTGCTCCCGCCGCCGCTGCTGCTGCTGCTCCGGCCGCCGCCGCCGCTGCCGCGCCCGCCGCCGCGATGGCCGCTGCGCCGGAAAAGAAGTAAGTCCGACTCTCAAAAGTCAGACTGAGCGCGGCCGCCCCTCACCGGGCGGCCGTTTGCTTTTGGGGCGCCATTGCCCGCCGGTCCCTGTCGGCCGCTATTCCACCCGCCGGTTCTTGCCGGCCGCTATTCCACAGTGACGGACTTGGCCAGATTTCTCGGCTGGTCGACGTCGGCGCCCTTCTGGACGGCGACATAGTAGGCGAGCAACTGGATCGGGGCGGCCATCACCAGCGGGGCGATCAGCGGATCGCACTGCGGCGCGGTGACCACCACCCGCGCACCGGCCGGGGCGTGGCGCTGGCCCTCGGGATCGGTGATGAACACCACTTGGCCGCCGCGCGCCATCACCTCGCTCATGTTCGAGGCCGACTTTTCGAAATAGCTGTCGAAGGGCGCCAGGATGACGATCGGCGTCTGCTCGTCGACCAGTGCGATAGGTCCGTGCTTCAGTTCTCCGGCGGCGTAGCCCTCGGCGTGGATGTAACTGATTTCCTTCAGCTTCAGCGCGCCTTCCAGGGCCAGCGGATACATCGGGCCGCGTCCGAGGTAGAGCACGTCGCGGGCCTTTGAGATCTCCACCGCCACCGCCTTGACCGCGTCCTCGAGGTCGATGGATTCGGCGATCAGCCGCGGCGCGCCCAGCAGCACACGCACCAGCCGCTGCTCCTCGGCGGAATCGACCCGTCCCCGCGCCCGGGCGGCGGCCACCGCCAGCGCCGTTAGCACGCTGATCTGGGCGGTGAACGCCTTGGTCGAGGCCACGCCGATCTCGGGACCGCAATGGATCGGCCAGACCACATCGACCTCGCGAGCCATGGTCGATTCAATGGCGTTGACCACGCAGGCGCTGGGCATCCCCCTGGCCTGGCAATAGCGCAGCGCCGCCAGGGTGTCGGCGGTCTCGCCGGACTGCGACATGGCAATGACCAGGGCGTCGGCCCGCAGTGCGGGTTGCCGATAGCGGAATTCCGAAGCGATCTCGACGTCTACCGGCAGGTCGGCCAGGTGTTCGATCAGGTACTTGCCCAGCAGGCCGGCGATATAGGAGGTGCCACAGGCGACGATCTGGATGCGCGACAGGTTGGCGAAATCGACACCGCCGGGCATCGCCGCACGCTCGGTCAGGGTGTCCACATAGGCCGCGATGGTCCGCTGGCAGCCCTCCGGCTGATCGTGGATCTCTTTTTCCATGAAGTGGCGGTAGTTGCCCTTGTCCACCAGCGCCGCGGAGGCGGCGACGGTGCGCACCGGGCGCGGGGCCGCGGCGCCGTTGCGGTCGAAGATTTTCGCCGACTTATGGTCGATAGCGACGTAGTCACCCTCCTCCAGATAGGCGATGCGGTTGGTGAACGGCCCCACCGCCAGGGCGTCGGAGCCCAGGAACATCTCGCCGTCGCCATAGCCGACAACCAGCGGGCTGCCCTTGCGCGCGCCCAGGATCAGGTCGTCCTCGCCGTCGATCAGCACACCGATGGCGTAGGCCCCGCGGAGCTGGTCCAGCGCCGCTTTCAGCGCGCCCAGCGGGGGTTTGCCGCTGCCAAGTTCGAAATCGATCAGGGCGGCGATAACCTCGGTGTCGGTCTCGCTCTCGAAGGTCCGGCCCTCGGCCTTCAGCATGTCGCGCAGATCGGCATAGTTCTCGATGATGCCGTTGTGCACCAGGGTCACCCGCCCGGCGGTCTGCGGGTGGGCATTGCGGGTGGTCGGCGCGCCATGGGTCGCCCAGCGGGTGTGGCCGATACCGACGGTGGCGTTCAGCGGATCGGCGACCAGAACCGCCTCCAGCGCGCGGATCTTGCCGGCCGCGCGGCGGCGCTGCACGTGGCCGTCGACGATCCCCGCCACGCCGGCGGAATCGTAGCCGCGGTACTCGAGCCGCTTAAGGCTGTCGATCAACCGCTCCTGCACAGAGTGGACGCCGACGATGCCGATGATGCCGCACATGGGGTTTGGCGTCCTTTTGTGGTAGCTGCGTCGCGGGGTATCGGGCCGCGCGTGGATGCGGCTTTACCATTGCCCAAACGCACGTCGATAAAATCTGGGTTTCGGATCGTTTCGTGAGAACTCGATGAGCAAGCGCGCCTACTTCGGCACCGACGGCATTCGCGGCCAGGCCAACCGCTTTCCCATGACCGCCGAGGTGGCGCTGCGGGTGGGCATGGCGGCGGGCAAGCTGTTCATGTCCAAGGACGACCGCCGCCACCTGGTGGTGATCGGCAAGGACACCCGGCTGTCGGGCTACATGATCGAACCGGCCCTGGTGGCCGGTTTTGCCAGCGTCGGCATGGATGTCCGCCTGCTGGGGCCGATGCCGACGCCGGGGGTGGCGATGATGACGCGGTCGCTGCGCGCCGACCTGGGGGTGATGATCTCGGCTTCGCACAACGCCTATATCGACAATGGCATCAAGCTGTTCGGGCCCGACGGCTACAAGCTCTCCGATGAGCGCGAAGTGGAGATCGAGGCGCTGATGGACCAAGGCCTGGCCGATGGCCTGGCCGGGCCGACGGCGCTCGGCCGGGTGGCCCGGGTCGATGATTCCCAGGCGCGCTATGTGGAGATCGCCAAGGCGACCTTCCCGCGCCGCCTCAGCCTGGCGGGCCTGCGGGTGGTGATCGATTGCGCCCATGGCGCCGCCTACAAGGTCGCCCCCGTGGTGCTCTACGAACTGGGAGCCGAGGTGGTGAAGGTCGGCGTCGAGCCCAACGGATCGAACATCAACGAGGAGTGCGGCTCCACCCATCCCGAGGCCATGGCCCGGGCGGTGAAGGAATACCGCGCCGATATCGGCATCGCGCTGGACGGCGACGCCGACCGCCTGGTGATCTGCGACGAGAAGGGCCAGGTGGTCGACGGCGACCAGATCATGGCGCTGATCGCCGCCGACTGGGCGGGCCGCGGCAAACTGCGCGGCGGTGGCGTGGTGGCCACGGTGATGTCCAACCTGGGGCTTGAACGCTTCCTGGCGCAGCGCGAGCTGACGCTGGAACGCACCGCCGTCGGCGACCGCGCGGTGATGGTGCGGATGCGCGAGGGCGACTTCAACCTGGGCGGCGAACAGTCCGGCCACATCATCCTCTCCGACTTCTCGACCACCGGCGACGGGCTGCTGGCGGCGCTGCAGGTGCTGACCGTGCTGCGCCAGAGCGACCAGCCGATGAGCGCGCTGGCCCGCCAGTTCGAACCGGTGCCGCAGAAGCTGGAGAACGTCCGATTCCTCGGCGGCAAGCCCTTGGAGAACGCCGAGGTGATGGCCTCGATCGCCGAGGCCGAGCATCGGCTCAACGGCTCCGGCCGCCTGCTGGTCCGCGCCTCCGGCACCGAGCCCTTGATCCGCATCATGGCCGAGGGCGATGACGAAAAGCTGGTCGCCCAGGTGGTCAGGGAGATCGCCGGCGCGGTCAAAAAAGCCGCCGCCTGACGCCCTTCCCCTCTCGGGCGAAGGGCCTATCCAAGCTCCAGGCATTGTGACAGTCTGGTAATGTTCACGCCGCTCGACCGGGGTGGACTGGCACAGGGTGCTTGGGAGAAGTTATGGCTCGCCACCTCGCTTTCGGGCGTGCGGTGCGGTCGACGGGACGGAGCGCGAGCTCCATCGCCTGTCTGGCCTACGTCGTCCTTCTGGGCCTGGCCTTCTGGGCCGGCGCCTTCTGGCTCGGACAGATCCTGCTGCGGACCGGAGCCTCAGGCTACTGAGCCGGGCGGGCGGACCAGGCTAGGCCCGCCCCACGCTGGTGTAGGCAAAGCCGCGGGCGCGCATGTCGGCGGGCTGGTAGATGTTGCGCAGATCAACCATCACCGGGGCCTTCATGATCAGCTTGATGCGGTCGAGATCGAGCGCGCGGAACTGGTCCCATTCGGTGACGATCACCAGGACGTCGGCGCCTTCGGCCGCGCCATAGGCGTCGTCCTTGAAGTCCACGTCGCGCAACAACTGGCGCGCCTCATGACCACCCTCCGGATCGAACGCTTGGACGCGCGCGCCCTGAGCCTGCAGCGCCGGCACGATATCCAGTGACGGCGCATCGCGCATGTCGTCGGTATTGGGCTTGAAGGTCAGGCCCAGCACGCCGACGGTCTTGCCCTTCAGACTGCTGGAGATGGCCGAACCGACCTTGGCCGCCATGGCTTTTTTGCGGGCGTCGTTGACCCGCACCGTGGTCTCGATCAGCTCGACGGGCGCGCCGGCCTCGCGCGCGGTGCGCACCAGGGCCAGCGTGTCCTTCGGGAAACACGAGCCGCCGTAGCCGGGGCCGGCGTTGAGGAACTTGTTGCCGATCCGCTTGTCGAGACCGATGCCCTTGGCCACCTGCTGGACGTCGGCGCCGACCGCCTCGCACAGGGTCGCCATTTCGTTGATGAAGGTGATCTTCATCGCCAGGAACGCGTTGGCCGCATATTTGATCAGCTCCGAGGTGCGCCGGCTGGTGAAGATGATCGGCGTCTCGTTGAGATAGAGCGGCCGGTAGAGCTCGCGCATCAGCGCCTGGGCGCGCGGCTCGTCCGTGCCCACCACCACGCGGTCGGGACGCTTGAAGTCCTCGATCGCCGCGCCCTCGCGCAGGAATTCCGGGTTGGACACCACGGCCGCATCGGCGTCGGGTCGGACGCGCCGGATGATCGTCTCGATCTCGTCCCCGGTGCCGACCGGCACCGTGGACTTGGTGACCACCAGGGTGAAGCCGTCGATCAGGCCCGCCACCTCCTCGGCCGCGGCGTAGACGTAGGAGAGGTCGGCATGGCCGTCGCCGCGCCGCGAGGGCGTGCCGACGGCGATGAACACCGCATCGGCCTGGCGCACCGCGTCGGTCGCGTCGGTGGTGAAGAACAGGCGGCCGGCCTTGACGTTCCGGGCGACCAGCAGCTCAAGGCCCGGCTCGAAGATCGGGACCCCGCCGGCGTTCAGGCGCTCGATCTTGCTCGCATCCTTGTCGATGCAGGTCACGGTGTGCCCGAAGTCGGCGAAACAGGCCCCGCTGACCAGGCCCACATAGCCCGTCCCGATCATCGCCACGTGCATGAGAACCCTCGAACCTGATTGCTGGCCGCGCTTTCAGCACGCGCCCGGCGATTGCGCCAGTTGTGGGTCGGATAAAGGGTGGAAGTTGCCAAATGTTGGCGAGGGTCTGCGATCATGATATGCAGCCGCCTGTCATGACGAAACCTATCCAGATCCGTAACGAGACGGCGGTCCGCGAGATTCGCGATGCGGCTGCCCTTTCGCGCCTGTCGATGACCGAGGTGGTCGCCGAGGGTGTCCGGATGTTTCTTGAGCGGGAGCGTCGGCGTGCCGGGCAGGCCGACCGGGACCGCCGAATCGACGAAATCATGGCGCGCGTAAGGGCCTTGCCGCGCACCGGTGAGGAGCTCACGGACGCCGATCTCTATGATGAGGACGGATTTCCGCGTTGATAGCCGTGGACGCTTCGGCGCTCCTGGCCATGCTGCTCGATGAGCCTGAAGCGCCAGCGTTTCGTCAAATTCTGCGGGCTCATGGTGGACGCATCACGCCGGTGAACCACTGGGAAGTCCTGGCGCGCGCTTTCGTGGTGCTCGGAGACGGGGGGCCTGCCGACGCCGAAGCCTTGATGGAGGCCTATCAGGTTTCGGTCGTCACGATCTCAGCGGATCATTCCAGGGCGGCGGCGCGGGCCTTTCGACGCTTCGGCAAACGCTCGGCCGGACGGCTGAACCTCGGCGACTGCTTCGCCTACGCCCTGGCGGAGATCGAAGGCGACGGACTGCTGTTCAAGGGCGACGATTTCCCCAGGACCGACGTGAAGTCCGCGCTGGCGTAGGTCCTCAGATCTCCTGGTTATACGCCCCGACCTCCGGGCGCTTGGCCAGCCGGGGCTTCACTTCCTTGTGGAACAGGGCGCGCATGTCGTCCGGCGACTGAGTGCTTTCAACCACCACGACGATCTCCGGCTTGTTGGACGAGGCGCGGACCAGCACCCAGGAGCCGTCCTCCAGCGCCACGCGGACGCCGTTCACCGTGATCAACTCGGCGATCTTCCGTCCAAGGATGGTTCCGCCGGCGTCGCGCAGCGCGGTGTATTCGGCGACCACGTCGTCGACCAGGCCATACTTCACCTCGTCGGCCACATGCGGGCTCATGGTCAGCGAGGTGTAGGCGACCGGCAGGGCGCGCCGCAGGTCCGAGAGCTTCCTGTCCGGGTTGCGGTCGAGCATCGACAGGATCGCGCCGGCGGCGACAATGCCGTCGTCGTAGCCCCGACCGATCGGGGCATTGAAGAAGAAGTGGCCCGACTTCTCGAACCCGGCCAGCGCGCCCAGCTCGGCGGTCTTGCGCTTGATGTAGGAGTGGCCGGTCTTCCAGTAGACGGTCGTCGCGCCGTTGGCCTTCAGCACCTCGTCGGTGGCGAACAGGCCGGTGGACTTCACATCGACCACGAAGGTCGCGTCGCGATGCAACGAAGAAAGATCTCGGGCCAGCATCAGGCCGATCTTGTCGGCGAAGATCTCCTCGCCCTCGTCGTCCACCACGCCGCAGCGGTCGCCGTCGCCGTCAAAGCCCAGGCAGACGTCGGCGCCGAATTCGCGCACCGCCTGCGACATCGCGTGCAGCATGACGCTGTCTTCCGGGTTCGGATTATATTTCGGGAAATTCCAGTCGAGCTTGCAGTCCATCTCCACCACCACCGCCACGCCCATGCGGCGCAGAGCCTCGGGCGCGAAGGCGCCGGCCGTGCCGTTGCCGCAGGCGCAGATCACCTTCAGCGGACGCTGGATGCTCGCGCGCGAGGCGGCATCAGCGATGTAGCGCTCGCCGCCGCCCTCGATGTGGGCCAGCGAGCCGCCCGGCCGCTGCTTCCAAGTCCCGCCCAGC
>JANXXA010000351.1 GCA_025350885.1 Phenylobacterium sp. | reverse complement strand
GCGAACGCTTCGGCGCCACCTGGGGACTGTCGGAGACCGGCGCGGCCGGGCCCACGGGCAACCCCTACGGCGACGCCGCCGGCCACACCTGCCTGGCGATCTCAGGCCCCGTCGAGATGGCGCTCACCCTGGAGACCGGCGAAAGCGACCGCCTGGCCAACATGACCGCCTTCGCCGCCGCGGCGCTGGACCTGCTGAAGCGGGCGGTGGGGTAAGGGACCAGATGATGGATGGCGATGGACGCGAGGGGTCGGCCGTCGACAGGCGCGCGCTTCTGGGGTTGAGCGCCCAGGCGCTTGCGGCTGGCGCTCTCGCGGCCTCCCCGGCGCCGGCTCACGCCGCCGAGACCGGGTCCGACATCGTCACGATGCCGGCGCGCGAGCTTTCCCAGGCTATTAGGGCAAAGCGGGTGTCGTGCGTCGAGGTCATGGCCGCGCACCTGGACCAGATCGAGCGGTTCAATCCTGGGGCCAACGCCATCGTCGCCTTGCAGGATCGCGATGACCTGCTGCGCCAAGCCAGGGTGCGTGACGCGCAGCTGGCGGTCGGGGTCGCCGTCGGGCCGCTCCACGGGTTTCCCCACGCCGTCAAGGATCTCCAGCCGGTGGCAGGTATCCGCTTTACGCGCGGATCGCCGATCTATCGCGACGTCGTGGCGCCCGCCGACAACCTGATGGTCGGGCGGCTGCGCGCGGCAGGCGCGATCTTCATCGGCAAGACCAATACGCCGGAGTTCGGGCTGGGGTCGCACACCGTCAATCCGGTCTATGGCGCGACGCACAACAGCTATGACCACGCCCGCTCGGCCGGCGGCAGCAGCGGCGGTGCGGCGGTGGCGCTGGCGCTGCGCATGGTCCCGCTGGCGGACGGCAGCGACTATGGTGGCAGCCTGCGCAACCCCGCCGGCTGGAACAACGTCTGCGGCTTTCGCACCAGCTTCGGGCGCGTACCGGTCGAGGCCCCCGACGTCTGGCTGCCTTCGATGGGGGTGGCCGGCCCGATGGCGCGGAACGTCGCCGATCTGGCCCTTCTGCTCTCGGTCCAGGCAGGGCGTGATCCTCGCGCACCGCTGTCGATGGACGGCGACGGCGCCGCATTCCTTGATCCCCTGGGGGCAGATCTGAGAGGCAAGCGGATTGGCTGGCTTGGCGATTTCGGCGGCTCGACGCCCTATGAGGCCGGTGTGTTGGACGTCTGCACCGACGCGCTGAGGCGATTTGAGGCGCTGGGCTGCAAGGTTGACCCCGCCGTGCCCGACTTTGATGTCGAGGTCGCTTGGCAGGCTTTTATCCGCCTGCGCGCCTGGCAGTCGGCAACGCAATTCCTGCCGTTGCTGAAGGATTCGGCTCAGCGAGGCTTGCTGAACGCCCAGAGCCTCTACGAGGTCGAGGAAGGCCGGCGCCTGTCCGCCTTCGATGTGACTGACGCTTCGGTGGTGCGCACGCAATGGAGCCAGGCTGTTCGGCGGCTGTTCGCGCGGTACGACTACCTCATCTCGCCCACGGCCCAGATGTTCCCGTTCGACGTGACCACACGCTGGCCGACTGAGATCGCCGGCCAGGGCATGCGAACCTACCATGAGTGGACGAAAGCGGTCTGTCTGATCACCCTGAGCGGCTGTCCCGCGCTGGCGGTTCCGGCCGGTTTCAGCGCACAGGGCCTGCCCATGGGACTGCAGATCATCGCCCCGGTCCACGACGAGATGGCCTGTCTGCGGCTGGGCGCCGCCTACGAAGCCGTCGAGCCGCTCTGGCGCACCCGCGCGCCGCCGATCCTGCGCGCCCTGCTCTGAGGATCACGACACCGTCGGATCGTCCCCCACCCGGACCAGCATCTTGCCGAAGTTGCCGCCGCGCAGCATTTCGGCGAAGGCGGCGGGGATGGCTTCCAGGCCCTGGCGGATATCCTCGCGGTAGCGGACCTCGCCGGCGGCGACCCACTGCGACATCGCGGCCAGAAACTCCGCCTCATGATCGGCCACATAGTCGCCGACGAACAGATCCCCGACGGTGACGCCGCGGTCGCGGAAGATCGCCTCGCCGCGGGCCATCAGGGCGGCCCGCGCATCCTGGCCGGGGGCGTCCCCATAGCTGGCGATCAGGCCGCAGATGGTCATCCGCGCGCCCGGGTTGAACAGCGGCAGGACGGCGTCGAACACCGCCCCGCCGACATTCTCGAAATAGACATCGACCCCGGCGGGGCAGGCCGCCTTCAGGTCGGCCGCGAAGGTGGCGCTGAGGTGCGAGACGCAGGCGTCGAAGCCCAGCTCGTCGGTGACGAACCGGCACTTTTCCGCAACGCCAGCGATGCCCACCACCCGGGCGCCGCGCAGGCGGGCGAGCTGGCCGGCGATCTGGCCCACGCCGCCCGACGCAGCCGAAACCACCGCCGTCTCGCCGGCCTTGGGATCGGCCATCAGCAACATCCCGGCATAGGCGGTCAGCCCCAGCATGCCCAGCACGCCCACCGCCTGGGAGATCCGGCCCTGGCTCGGATCGAGCTTGCGGGGAATCATGTAGCCGGGGCGGGCCACGCCTGCGCCCATCAGCCCGTACTCGGCCCAGCCATTGGTGTTGAACACCAGGTCGCCGGGCGCAAAGCCGTCCATCCGGCTCTCCACCACCTGGGAGACCGTGCGGGCATGGCAGGGCGCGCCCACGGGCTCGGCGCCGCGTTTCTTGTAGCCCCACTGGTAGGGGTCGAGAGAAACGTAGATCGTCCGGGTCAGCGCTTGGCCGGCCTCCGGCGTAGGGACCTGCGCCTCGCGCAGCTCAAACGTGTCCGGCCGCGGCCAGGGCGGCAGGGGCGCGGCCGATCGGGTCCAGAAACGGTTCATTGGCCTCTCCCGCGCAGCTCGCCATGGATGATGTTGACGCGACCGCCCTTCATAGCGGCAATATCGCAGCCATGAGCATCCAGCCGGAACTTCTTGAGATCGTCGGCGAGATCGATTTCGATCCCGACGCGCTGCACGCGAAATATCTGGCCGAACGCGACAAGCGGCTGCGCGGCGACGGCATCGACCAGTATGTCGCGGTCAAGGCCGAGTTCTCTCACTACATCGACGACCCCTATGTGGAGCCGGGATTTTCCCGCGAGCCGGTATTCGACGAGGTCGAGTTCGCCATCGTCGGCGGGGGGTTCGGCGGGCTGATGATGGGCGCGCGCCTGCGCGAGGCCGGGTTCGACAGCATCCGGGTGGTGGAGAGCGCCGGCGACTTCGGCGGCACCTGGTACTGGAACCGCTATCCCGGCGCCATGTGCGACGTGGAGAGCTACTGCTACCTGCCCTTGCTGGAGGAGCTGGGCTACATGCCCAAGCACAAATACTCGTTCGCGCCGGAAATTCTCGAGCACAGCCGCAATATCGCCCGGCACTACCGGCTCTACGACGACGCGCTGATGCAGACCTCGATCACCGGCATGGTCTGGGACGAGGCCGACCAGCGCTGGGAGATCAGCACCGACCGCGGCGACCGGTTCAAGGCGCGCTACGTGGCCATGGCCAACGGCCCCTTAAGCCGGCCGAAGCTGCCGGGCATCCCCGGCATCGGCGGTTTCAAGGGCCACACCTTCCACACCAGCCGCTGGGACTATCGCTACACCGGGGGGGATTCCTCAGGCGGCCTCGTCGGCCTGAAGGACAAGCGGGTCGGGATCATCGGCACCGGGGCCACGGCTATCCAGTGCGTGCCCCACCTGGGCGAGTGGGCCAAGGAGCTCTACGTCTTCCAGCGCACCCCCTCGTCGGTGGATGTGCGCAACAATGCGCCGACCGACCCCCAGTGGGCGGCCTCGCTGGAGCCCGGCTGGCAGAAGGCCCGGATGGAGAACTTCAACATCCTGGTGAGCGGCGGCGATCAGGACGAGGATCTGGTGCACGACGGCTGGACCGACATCTTCCGCAACCTGACCGGCAATGCGGCCAAGGAGGCCTCGCGCAAATTGGGCCGACGGCTGACATCGCCGGAAAAGGCCGAGCTGATGGCGCTCGCCGACTACCGTAAGATGAACCAGGTGCGCGCCCGGGTCGACGCCCTGGTCAGCGACCCGGCAACAGCGGCGGCGCTGAAGCCCTGGTACCGCCAGTTCTGCAAGCGGCCCTGTTTCCACGACGACTATCTGCAGACCTACAACCGGCCCAACGTCACCCTGGTGGACACCCATGGCCGGGGCGTCGAACGGCTGACCGAAGGCGGGGTTGTGGCGAACGGGCGGGAGTACGGGCTCGACTGCCTGATCTTCGCCACCGGGTTCGAGGTCGGCACCTCTTACACCCGCCGCGCCGGCTATGACATCGTCGGGCGCGGCGGGGTGACCCTGTCGGAGCACTGGGCCGATGGCCTGCGCACCCTGCACGGTCTGACCGCCAACGGGTTCCCCAACTGCTTCTTCCTGGGCTTCACCCAGACGGCGATCACCATCAGCGTGCCGCAGGCGCTGAACGAGCAGGCCAATCACGTGGCGCACATCGTCAGTGCGGTGCGCGAGCGGGGCGTCGGCGTCCTGGAGCCGACCGCCGAGGCGGAGGAAGCCTATGTGCAGGAGATCCGCAGCCTGGCGCGCCTGGGGCGGCGGTTCTACGAGGAATGCACCCCCGGATACTACAATTCCGAGGGCGAGACGGAGAACCGCAAGGGCTTTTTCTCCGACATGTACGGCGCCGGTCCGCTGCGATTCTTCGAGGTGCTGAAGGCCTGGCGCGAGGCGGACATGCCGGGCCTCTCCTTGCGGTGAGGCTACATCCCAGACAGAAAATTTCACTGAGAGGAACGCCGATGACCCGGATGATCGCGGCCCTGGCCGCCGGATTGCTTTTCAGCGCCGCAGGCTTGCCGGCCGCAGCACAGGCGCCACCGCCTCAGGCCAACGCCGACGCCATGACCGATCCGGCCATGAAGCGGGCCGAGGTGCTGGCCTTCATCGGCCTCAAACCCGGCGACCGCGTGGCCGACATCGTCGCCGGCCGCTTCATCCGCGCGCTGAGCCTGGCGGTGGGGCCGAAGGGCCGCGTCTATGCGGTCGAGCCGGCCGAGATGGTCAAGGCTCACCCCGAGGTGCTGGGGATCATGAAGGGGATCATGGCCCTGCCCGACCACGCCAACGTCGAGCTGATCACCGCGCCGATCAACGCGCCGGGGCTGCCCGCCGGGCTGGACGCCGTTTTCATCCGCCAGGACTATCATGACCTGCACGACAAGTTCATGGGCCCGGCCGACCTGGCGGCGTTCAACGCGGCGGTGTTCGCGGCGCTGAAGCCGGGGGGTGTCTATGTGGTGCTGGACCATGCCGCCCAGGCGGGCTCGGGCCTGCGCGACACCGAGACCCGCCACCGGATCGACCCCGCCACGGTGAAGGCCGAGGTGCTGGCGGCCGGCTTCAGGCTCGACGGTGAGAGCGCGATCTTCGCCAACCCAGCCGACGACCACACCAAGTTCGTCTTTGATCCCGCCGTCCACGGCAAGACCGACCAGTTCCTGCTGCGCTTCAGGAAGCCGAAGTAGCCGCGGCCTACTGCGACGCCCCGCGCCCCTCGACCGGGGCGATCTCCACCAGGACGTCGCCGCGGACCAGGTGGATGACGTCGTAGCGGTCCAGCGTCGGATCGATGTGGCCGGGCGCGAAGTCCACCCGTTCGCCGCGCGCTGCCGCCGCGCCGTCGGGCCGCATCAAGAGGCCGTGCTCGTCGCCGAAGAAGCGATAGGCGCTTTCGGCGAACCTCGGTGTCAGGGCGATCGGCGCGGGACCGTCGGTGGCGAAGGCCTTCAGGCCGGCGTCCACCGTCACCCACTTGCGATGATTGGCGCTGATCACCGTGGCGGTGATCGCCAGCGCCTGTTCGAAGTCGCCGTCGGGGTCGTCTTGCAGCGCGTCGTGGTACTCGCGGTCCATGAAGGCGTAGGATCCGGGCTGGACTTCGGTGAGGACCCCTTGCGCCGCGTCGGCGGCGAAGGAGCCGGTGCCGCCGCCGGTGACCACCGCGATCTCGGCGCCCGCGCCGCGCAGGGCGGCGATGACGCGCGACAGGTGGGCCATGCCGTCGGCGACCGCCGCGGCCCGCGCATTGGCGCCCTCCAGGTGCTGCCACTGGCCGCCATAGCACTGCACGCCGATCAGCTTGAGGTTCGGCTGGGCGGCGATGGCGTCGAACACCTCCACCGCCTGGGCGGCGTCGCGCACGCCGGTGCGGCCGAGGCCGGGATCGACGTCGATCAGCACCTGCATCGGACCCGTCGCCGCCGCCCGGAGCTCGGACGCGCCATCGGCATGGTCGACGACGATGCGGAAGTCCGCGACGCTCGAGGCCAGCCGGGCGGCGCGTTCGGCCTGGGCGGCCCCGGCGATGGGCGAGGTGACCAGGATCGCGTCCACGCCCGCCGCCGCCATGGCTTCGGCCTCGGCCAGCTTGGCGCAGCAGACGCCGACCGCCCCGGCGGCGATCTGGCGGTGCGCGAGGGCGGCGCACTTGTGCGACTTGGCGTGCGGGCGCAGCGCCAGCCCGGCGGCCGTCGCCCGGCCGGCCATCTTCGCCACATTGCGCTCAAAGGCGTCGAGGTCGAGCACGGCCGCCGGCGTCGGGATTCGCTCGCGCGACCCGGGCTGGCCGATCAGGGCGCGAGTGGCGACAAGGTGAGGGCGCTCAGTCCCGATCACTCCGCTGCCGCCGAATGACGCACGCTAGCGTCGCCGCGACCTTCCAGCAGTCCCGCGACCGAAATGTCTTCGTCAAGCGCCTCCCAATGGAGGCCGAGGCCGGAGCCGCTGATCTCACAGGCGGCGCGCTGCTGAGGCGTTGCGTTCCGTAACCGCGGGAACCAGGCGATCGGCACGCCCACGGTGCGCCCGTCCTGCAGATCGACCCACAGGGTCGCGTCGTCGAACCGGATGGTCTTAGCCGAAATGTTCATGCCAGCGCCCTTCGATCACCCCCCATTGTAGCGGAACACCACGGGCATCGGCCAGCTATCCCATATAGCCCGGCAGCCAGCCCTCGTGAGCGGTGCGCAGCGTGGCCAGCGGGATGGCGAAGCCGGGGCCGGCCAGGGCTTCGCCGCCGGCCTGGCCGACTACCGCGGCGGGGACCCCGGCGGCGCTGGCGGCGGCCAGGATCGGGGCCGGGTTGGCGACGGCCAGCAGATAGCGGGCCTGGTCTTCGCCGAACAGGACGGCGACGCCGGAAACGCCGGTTTCCAGGGTCAACCCGACGCTGGAGGCTAGCGCCATCTCGGCCGCCGCGGCGATCAGGCCGCCGTCGGAAAGATCATGCACAACAGAGACCTGGCTCGACTGGATCAGGTTGCGAACGAAGTCGCCATTGCGCCGCTCGGCCGCCAGATCGACCGGTGGCGGCGCCCCGTCCTGGCGGCCCAGCACCTGGCGCAGATACATCGAGGCGCCCAGTTCGCCCCGCGTCTCGCCGATCAGGATCAGGGCATCGCCGGCCCGCATCCCGGCGAAGTCCGCGCGCCGGCCATAGTCCTCGATCAGACCCACGGCGCCCACTGTCGGGGTCGGCGGAATGGCCTGCCCGTTGGTCTCGTTGTAGAGGCTGACATTGCCACTCACGACCGGGAAATCCAGCGCCCGACAGGCTTCGGCCATGCCGTCGATGGACCGCACGATCTGGCCCATGATCGCCGGGCGTTCCGGGTTGCCGAAGTTCAGGTTGTCGGTAATCGCGATGGGGTCGGCCCCCACCGCCGTCAGGTTGCGCCAGGCCTCGGCCACCGCCTGCTTGCCGCCTTCGTAGGGGTCGGCCAGCACATAGCGCGGGGTGACGTCGGAGGTCATCGCCAGCGCCTTCCTGGTCCCGTGTACGCGAACGATGGCGGCGTCGGCGCCGGTGGCCGAGTCCTCCAGGGTGTCGGCCATCACGTGGCGGTCGTACTGTTCCCAGAGCCAGCGTTTCGAGGCCATGTCCGGGCTGCTCATCAACGTCAGGATCGCGGCCGCATAGTCGCCTGGCGCCGCCACGTCGGCCGGGTCGAGGCGCGGCTGCAACACCGGCTCGGTCCACGGCCGGTCATAGAGCGGGGCGTCGTCGAACAGGGGCGCCAGCGGCACGTCGCAGACCACCTCGCCCCGGTGGCGCAGCACCATCCGGCCGGTGTCGGTGGTCACCCCGATGGTCGCCGCGTCCAGCCCCCATTTGGCGAAAATCGCCTCCCCGTCGGCCTCGCGCCCGGGCTTGAGGATCGCCAGCATCCGCTCCTGGCTCTCCGACAGCATCATCTCGTAGGCGCTCATCCCCGTCTCGCGCTGCGGCACGCGGTCCAGGTCCAGCTCGACGCCGACCCCGCCCTTGCCGGCCATCTCCACGGTCGACGAGGTCAGCCCCGCCGCCCCCATGTCCTGGATCGCCGCCACCGCGCCCGACGCCATCAGCTCCAGCGTCGCCTCGATCAGCAGCTTCTCGGCGAACGGGTCGCCGACCTGCACCGTCGGGCGCTTCTCGTCCGAGGCGTCGTCGAATTCGGCCGAGGCCATGGTCGCCCCATGGATGCCGTCCCGGCCGGTCTTCGACCCGAAATAGACCACCGGCAACCCCGCCGCCGGCGCGGCGGAATAGAAGATCTTCTCGGCGTCAGCCAGGCCCACGCACATGGCGTTGACCAGGATATTGCCGTCGTAGCCTGAGTGAAAGTTGGTCTCCCCGCCCACCGTCGGCACGCCCACGCAATTGCCATAGCCGCCGATCCCGGCCACCACGCCGGCCACCAGTCGCCGGGTCTTCGGATGCGTCGGATCGCCGAACCGCAGGGCGTTCAGCAAGGCGATCGGCCGCGCGCCCATGGTGAACACGTCGCGCATGATCCCGCCGACGCCGGTCGCCGCCCCCTGGTACGGCTCGATGAACGAGGGATGGTTGTGGCTCTCCATCTTGAAGATGCAGGCCAGTTTGCGCCCGTCGGCGCCCGGGCCGATATCCACCACGCCGGCGTTCTCCCCCGGCCCGCAGATCACCCGCGGACCCGTCGTCGGGAACTTGCCCAGGTGTCGCTTCGACGACTTGTAGGAACAGTGCTCCGACCACATCACCGAAAACACCCCCAGCTCCACCGGGTTCGGCTCGCGGTTGAGCCGCAGGACGATGGTGTCGTACTCGGCCGCCGACAGCCCATACTCGGCGGCGGTTTCGGCGATGGTCTTGGCGGGCGCTGCGCTCATGGGGCGCTTCTAGCGGGACTCGCGGGCGAGCGGGAGGGGGCGGCTTTCAGGCGGCTTCAGCCATAGACGGGCTGGGCTTCTGAGAGGATGCGACGGCGGAGGATGAAGTTGCGGCTGGCCTCGATGGCGCCGCGTTCCGCCAGATCGACGTGGCGGCCCAGGAGGGCCTCGAGCGCCTCCGCCAACCCGAAGAACTGATCCAGAGCCGACAGCGTCCCGCCGGGCGCGAATTCGACCAGGAAGTCAGCGTCGCTGCGCGCCGGGTCGAAATCGTCGCCCCGCGCGCCAGACCCGAACACCTCCAGCCGCGCCACGCCGTAGCGGCGGCACAGAGCGCCAATTTCCGAACGGTATCTGGAGATGGCCGGGTGCATCGCGGGGTCCGCCGAGAACGGAGCCAAGTCTAGGTCAGGATCGGCCAGCGCGCCAGCCAGGGGGCGTCCCTTGGAGCCCATGGACCCCCACCCCACCCCGCTCATCCCCGCGAACGCGGGGACCCAGGCTTTTTTGTATTTTCGGGGGCCTTGGTCAACGAGGCCGTTGGCGGATCGTAGATGAAATCGGCAATGGACCCGTCACGGACCTTGTCGACGACCTCAGCAATGACGTGGAGCGGCACGAGGAACCACTCCCTTGGCCTGACCGGATTGCCAAACCGATCTTCAATGGTGAGGTCAAGCTGTGCCGGCGCCAGGACGCGATGCAGAAGATTTTCCAGCTTCGTCCGATTGATGTTGAACAGCTTGTAGGTCGCGACCACCTCGACTTCCGCGAGAAGGTACGTCGCGTCCAGGGCTGCGTTAGCGATCCGCGTCTCCACCGATCCGCCGGTGACGCCGATCTTGTGGATTAGGTCCCGGTGCGCCGCGATCTCGGGATGCTCTGATTTGCTGCGCAGCACGTAGATCGTCCCACTCTCCAGGTCGGCATCTTCGCGGGCGTGCCCAAACAGCGGTCCGGCCGTCGGGTCGGTGATACGACGCCCGCCGTCATCCTTGTAGAGCGCCCGCTGCATGGACCGCAGCAGAGGATTACCCTCGACGCCGTTGTCGTAGATCACCCGCAGGCGGCCCTGTGCGTGGCCATGCTCGGTGCTGAACTCCTCCGGGACCTCGGCGACATAGGCGATCTGGCCGCCCAGGATGAAGAACTCGCCCTGCTTGATCGCCGCGTCCTCGCCGAACCGGCGCGCCTCCCGCGTGCCCTTTGCCAGGTCATCCTTCACCGCCGCAAACAACGGCTTGAAAGTCTCGAAGTCCTCGCAACGCTGACGGCTGGCGATTTCCTCGGCGGCCCGGATCTCCTGGCGCGACCTCACGTACCGAAGCTGGGTGATGTCCTCCTCCGGGGCCGGCGCCACGCCCAGGTCAGCCAGCAGGTCTGCGTCGTCAACGAACTCCGCGGAGGGTTCCGCCACGCCGCCGCCCGCCAAGAGGCCGTGGGTGTCCATCGGCTCAACCAGTTCACGGCAGTCAGCCTGAGCCCGAATCCGGTCGAGCCGCACGGCATAGAGCCGCTCAAAGATGTCGCGATCCTCGCCGTGCTGTGGCGCGCGACCATGCTCCACGACGAACTTCAGGATGTCCTCGAAGCCCGCGATGATCCGCTCCTCGCGGGGCGTCCGCGCCGCCGCCGTTCTGGTGGCGACCTCGACGCCCAACTCCTCCAGCAGTTCCCTGTCGCTGAAGTCAGACATTCGCCGACTGTGCGACATGGCGCGCGAGGACAGCCACCCCCTCCGCCATTCGCCGCTCCCACGCATCCTGCGATTTGATGTCCGGCAACCGGCCGCGTTCCTGCTTGAACTTGCGCGCCCGCAACGCCAGTTCACGCGCCTCCTCGATTGAGATACCAGCCTTCTTGCCGGCAATGGCCGTCTCAACCTGTTTCAGCATCTGTTCGTTCATCGACTTGGCCAGCACCGAATAGGCGGCCTCGAACGGGTTGATCCCGTCGATCAGGTCGATATCCAGTTCGCGAACGCTCAAGGCGAATTTACGCACCCCGTCCACGAAGGCCGTGCTGCCTCGCACCTCGTCATCATCCGCCCCGCCTATCGTCAGCTTGGCCTTCTGTGTCAGGGTCAGGGCGGCGATGGCGTGCTGACGCACCGCCTCCTGGTCCTCATCGGTGAGCTCTGGGAAGCGGTCCCTCACGATCTTTCCCATGCGGACAAGGGTCAGCTCCTGGGGCGCCGTCTCGTCGTCGAAGATACCCCGCTCCACCACAGTCTTGTCCTGCACGAATGCGGTGATGATCTCGTTCAGGTCTTCGGTGCATATGCGCTTGGCCTCGACGCTCTTGGGCGTAACGAGGCCCTTGATCTCCATGTGGATTTGGCCGGTCGACTCGTTGAAACCGACGTTTGCCTCGCCGTCCTTGTAGCCGCCAGGTCCATAGTCAAAGTCCGCCTTGGGTCCGAGATCTTTCGGCGTAAAATCGAAACGCGGTGCCAGCACCTGTTCCATTAACAGACTGGCGGCGATGGCCTTCAGCGTGTCGTTCAACGCATCGACCACCAGCTCCTGGCTGGCGTCCGGCTCGGCGATCAGGTTGGTGAACCGCGCCACCGCCTTGCCCGGCGCGTCGCGGGTCGCCCGACCGATGATTTGGATGATCTCGGTCAGGCTGGAGCGGTAGCCGACGGTCAGGGCGTGCTCGCACCAGATCCAGTCGAACCCCTCCTTGGCCATGCCCAGCGCGATGATGATGTCCACATGGTCGCGGTCGTTGCGATGCGCCGGGTCCTTCAGCGCTCCGATCACCCGGTCGCGCTTGGTACCGTCGTCGTCCACCAGATCGGCGACCTTCAGAAGGCGACCATCGGGCCGGCGGATGAGGTGGAATCCAGTGATTGGGTCCTCACCCTCCCAATTCCCCAGCCCACTCATGATGTCGTTGGCTTCTTTGATCTTGTCGGACGTGCTCTCGCGGGCGTTCACGTTCGGGATGTGGACGATGGTCTTCAGGTCGGGGTCCAGCACCTTCATGATGCTGTCGAGATAGCTGCCCGAATAGAAGAAATACCCGATATCCAGGGTCTTCAGGTGGTCATAGCCGTTGAGCTGCTCGTGGTAGGTGTAGGTCACGGTCACAAACCGCGCCTCATCGCCGGGCACCAGCACCGCCTCGGCGTCACCGCGGAAATAGGACCCGGTCATCGCCACGATGTGCGCCTTGTCGCGGGCCATGGCCCTCGGCGCACACCGCCATGTGGATGTTGTTGCGTTGAAGCACCCCGCCTTCGACATCGGAGGCGTTGCCTGAACCCGCACGCAGCCGCTGGATCGTCACCGGCCTGTTGCCGAACGCGCCCAGGAACGCGAACGGAAACTCGCGCGCATCAAATGGCGCGGCAGCAAGGTCCGATACGGCCTCTTCGATCTCGACGGCGTTCATCGCGTGATCTCGGTCCAGGCGCACATCACAGACGTCTTAACGGAGTCGTCCAGCGCGTGTCAGGGCCTACAGCGTAGGGAGGGACATGAAGGCCGGGCGTCTGAGTTGAAACCCCCTCCGTCTCGTCGCGTATCCGCGCCGAGCCACCTCCACCCTGATCGCGCTTCGCGCTGGGGGAGGAATGGGGCGGCCACGTCCTGGCCGGGATCGGCATGCAGATGGCGCGGGGGTGCGTCGCCCCCTACCGCGTCTGGCCCCCATCCACCGGCACCACGGCGCCGGTGACGAAGCTGGCCAGGGGGCTGAGCAGGAAGGCCGCGACCGAGCCGATCTCTTCGGGGCGGCCGAAGCGGTTCAGCGGGACTTCGCGTTTGATCCAGCGTTTCCAGGCGTCCTCGCGCGGGCCGGTGGACCGGGTCTCCCAGTCGCCGCCGGGGAAGATGATGTTGCCGGGCGCGATGGCGTTGACGCGCACGCCGCTGACGCCGGCGACCTTCGCCAGTTCCTTGGTCAGGTGGTTCATGCCGGCCTTGGCGGTGCCGTAGGTGAGGCCGGTGCCCAGCGCGCCCAGGCCGGCGATCGAGGAGATCAGCAGGACCGAACCCTCTGCGCGCGCGGTCATGCGGCGCAGCGTGGCGCGCGAAAGCCGCCAGGCGGAGTCGAGGTTCTGAGTGAACCCTTTGTCCCAGGTGTCGTCGTCCACCTCCAGCCCGGGCGGGCAGGGGTAGAGGCCGACGTTGGCCACGGCGCCGAAGATCGGGCCGAAACTGTCCTCGGTGCGGGCCACCGCGTCTTCGATCACGGCGGTGTCGCGCATGTCGCCGGCGATGGCCAATACGCGGTCCTGCCCATAGCTCGCGGCCAGCCGGGCGCGTTCGGCCTCCAGCGCCTGCGCGCCGCGCGCGGTAATCGCCAGCTTCGCGCCCTCGGCCAGGCAGGCCTCGACGATGCCCAACCCGATGCCGCGGCTGCCGCCCGCGACGAAGATCACCTTGCCGTCCAGTCCCAGTTGCATGCGCCTGTTCTCCCTCGATCCCGGTTGCCGGCGCATCTAGCCGCAGTTGGGGCGCCGGGGCGATGGGCCTTTCGCGTCGGCGCGCCGGCATATGTGTCTGGCCTGGCATTGTCGCGTGGCGGGCCGGATCGTAAACTGAGCGAATTGAGCCCGCGCCGCGCGCGGGACCCCCATTTCCCGGAGCCAGCCCCGTGCATCGCGCCCTCATTCTCGCCGTCGGAACCGCGCTCTGCGCCGCGCCGCCGGCGTTCAGCCTTCCAGCCTCCGCCCAGCCCAAGGCGGCGGCCCCCAAGGCTGCAGCGTTCAAGGCCCCGCACAACGCCTATGGCCAGCCGGACCTCACCGGCTACTGGTCCAACGCCACCCTGACGCCGGAGGTGCGGCCTTCGGCGCTGGGCGATCGCTCGACCTACACCCCGGCCGAGGTCGCCAAGATGGAAGGCGCGGTGGTCGAGGAGGTGAAGGAGGGCAACAAGCCCACCGATCCCAACGCGCCCGCCGAGGCGCCGAAGACCGACGCCGCCAAGCTCCGCCCGGAGTTTGCCGCGGCCGGCGGCGACGTCGGTGGGTACAATCGCGGCTGGCTCG
>JANXXA010000315.1 GCA_025350885.1 Phenylobacterium sp. | reverse complement strand
CGCCTTGGCCGCGCGGTAGGCTGTGACCAGCTCATGGACCAGCGGCATCAGGGTTTCGGGCACATAGCGGCCGCCATAGTCACCGAACCGGCCATTGGCGTCAGGGAAGGCCGTATAGTCGTTGGGCAGCGAGGGCGCGTTCACGGAACTCAGGCTCTAGGCGCGGTTTGCGGCGTCGAGGAACGCCCGGATCAAGGCGGGGTCCTTTAGTCCGGGACCGCGCTCCACGCCAGAGGAAACGTCCACCAGCGGCGCGCCCGCGAGCCTGGCCGCGTCGGCCACGTTCCACGGATCGAGCCCGGCAGCCAGGAACCAGGGCTTCTGGAATCGCCGTCCGGCCAGCAGGTTCCAGTCGAATGGCGCGCCCAGGCCGCCAGGCCGGTCGGCGTCCTTCGTTGGTTTGGCGTCGAACAACAGATGCTCGACGACGCTCTCATACTGCGCGGCCACGTCGAGGTCGCCGCTCTCGGAAACCGGCAGCGCCTTGATAATCCCGGCCCCTGCGCGGACACCGATAGCCCGGGCGCGGGCTGGGGTTTCGGCGCCGTGCAGCTGGATCAGGTCGGGCTGCAGGCCCTCGGCGATGCGGTCCACCTCGGCGTCGTCCGGATCGACCAGCACGGCTACGACCTTGGCCTTGCCCCGCACGTCCCGCGCCAGCCGCCAGGCGGCGTCCGGCTGGATATTGCGCGGGCTGTTGGCGAAGAACATGAACCCCAGCCAGCCCGCGCCGCCGTCCAGCGCGGCGCTCGCCGCTTCCGGCGTGGAAATCCCGCAGATCTTCACTCGGACGTTCATCAGCGGGATTAAGGCGTTGCCGGACCTTCCTGCAAGGGTTCACGCAACCCTTGGTCATGACGGCTCAGCCCGCCGGTCGGATCGGCTAACCGGCGCGGGGCCTGGCCGTCGTCGGAGCGTGGGGCCTCAACAGATCGCGGATTTCGATCAGCAGCAGTTCCTGTGGCGGCGGCGCAGAGGGCGGCGCGTCGTCGGCCTGCTCGGCGTCGCGGCGGCGGATCGCATTGACGCCCTTGACCATCAGGAAGACCACCCAGGCGACGATCACGAACCGGATCACGGTGTTGAGGAACAGGCCGTACTGGATCGCAACCAGCTCATTGGCCTTGGTCAGCGGGTCGTCGGGCTTCAGCACCCACTGCAGCTTGGCAAAGTCGATCCCCGATAGCAGCATGCCGATCGGCGGCATCACCACATTGTCGACCAGGCTCTTGACGATGTCGTTGAACGCCGCGCCGATGATCACACCGACGGCCAGGTCCATAACATTGCCTCGGGCGATAAACTCGCGGAACTCGCCGAAAATGCCAGTCTTGCTCGTCGGATTGCTCATCACGGGCGCCTATTCATCGGTTGCATTCAGCCGCTCGCGCAGCTCCTTGCCGCTCTTGAAAAAGGGGACGTGTTTGGCGCGCACCTCCACCGGCTCCCCGGTGCGCGGATTGCGTCCGGCTCGCGCGTCTCGTGAGCGGACCGACAGCGCGCCAAAGCCGCGCAGCTCCACCCGGCCACCGGTTTCCAGCGCCTGGATCATCCGCTCCAGAACCACGCCGACGACACGCTCGATGTCACGTTGCGTCAGGTGCGGGTTTTCGTCCGCCAGCTTGGCGATGAGTTCCGACTTTATCATGCGGGCCCCTTGAAGACGCCGACCATGAGCGAAGCCGCCATTGTATTCAAGGCGCAATTCAGGGCTTCAAGATCCGGCGGACCGGTCCTGCCATCGGGCCGGCGTCGCAACCTTGACGCGCAGCAGACCCCATCTCCCGCGCGGGGTCCCGCATACGAAAACGGCGGACTGGTCACCCAGCCCGCCGATCGTCTGATCTCCCTTGAGGCAGGGATCAGTCCTTCTGAGCTTTCTCGCGCAGGGCCGCGCCCAGGATGTCACCGAGCGAGGCGCCTGAATCAGACGCGCCGAATTTCTCGATGGCTTCCTTTTCTTCGGCCATCTCCAGGGCCTTGACCGACAGGGCGACGCGACGCGCCGCCTTGTCGACGTTGGTGACCTGAGCGTCGAGGCGATCGCCGACGGCATAGCGCTCGGGCCGCTGCTCGGACCGGTCGCGGGACAGG
>JANXXA010000274.1 GCA_025350885.1 Phenylobacterium sp. | reverse complement strand
TTCTCGAACAGCGGTTGCCGAAACCTCGCCAGCCTGCGCCCGGTTCAGCTCGACTGGGTGTTGTCGGGCAGGCCGAGGATGCGCTTGGAGATGATGTTGTTCTGGATCTCCGACGAGCCGCCGTAGATCGACATCGCCTTGCCCGACAGCCAGCCGCGGACCGTCTCGATCTCGTCGCGGGTAAAGTCGTCGCCCTCCCAGCCCAGCCCCTGGCCGCCCATGATTTCCAGCGTCAGCTCGGCGCGGGTCTGGGCGACGTGGGTGGCGGAGTTCTTCAGGACCGAGGCGCCGTTGGTGGCGCCATTGGCTTCCTTCGATTCGGCCATCACCCGGGCCAGCGTCAGGCCATGGGTCCTGGCGTCCATCTCGTGGCGGACCACGCGCGAGCGCAGGTCCTGGTCCTCGATGCGGCCGTCGGCGTCGATGGCGACATAGCGCTTGGCGATCTGGCTCAGCGGCACGCTGCGCCCGCCCATCGGTGCGCCGGTCTGGCTGGCGCGCTCGTGCTGGAGGAGCCGCTTGCCCACTGTCCAGCCGACATTCAGCTGGCCGAGCAGGGCGTCCCTGGGCGCCACGGCGTCGGTGAAGAAGGTCTCGCAGAACGGCGAGGCGCCGGCGATCAGCGCGATCGGCCGGGTCTCGACCCCCGGCTGGTGCATGTCGACCAGCATGAACGAGATGCCGTCGTGCTTCTTGGCCGAGGGGTCGGTGCGCACCAACAGGCCGCACCATTCGGAATACTGGGCGCCGCTTGTCCAGGTCTTCTGGCCGGTGATGGACCAGCCGTCGCCATTGTCCACCGCCTTGGTCTGCAGCGAGGCCAGGTCGCTTCCGGCATTCGGTTCAGAGTAGCCGACGCACCACTGCACGTCGCCCCGGACGATCGGCGGGATGTGCTTGGCCTTCTGGGCGTCGGTGCCGTAGTCGAGGATCGTCGGGCCGATCATGGTGACGCCCATGCCGAACATCAGTGGGTTGAAGGCGCCGGCCTTGCCCATCTCCTGGGCCAGCACGCGGGCCTTCTGCGCCGACAGACCGCCGCCACCGTATTGCGTCGGCCAGGTCGGGGTCGCCCAGCCCTTCGCGCCGATGGCCGCTTTCCAGGCCGTCAGATCGGCGCCCGGCGAAGACCGCTCGGCCATCGCCAGGTGCCCCTTGCCGGCCAACGCCTTGGGGAAGTTGGCGTCCAGCCACGCGGCCGCTTCCTTGCGGAAGTCCTCAAGCTCGAGGTCGCCTCCGAAATCCGCCATGCCGCATCCTCCCGCTCAAGTGATCGTCGTTGTCGGGCCCACCTTAGCTCCCGCGGGCGGCGCGACAAGCATGCCCCAAGGTGAGGCGACGCTGATGGACTTAGGACGCGGGTCGAAATCTGCTATCGCGAAGGGGTCGGCCTAGATCGGCGGGAGATGTGACATGACCAGGTTGTCGCGGCGAGGCCTGATCGGCCTGGGCCTGGCCGGCGCGGCGGTGGGTCTGGGGGGATCTCTGGGGGGATCATCGGCGATGGCGGCGAGCGAACCGTTCTTCACCCGCACCGGGCTGCCGCTCGGCCTGCAGCTCTACACCCTGGGCCCGGCGCTGAAAGATGACCTTGACGGCCAGCTGGGCCAGGTCGCCAAGGCTGGCTATCAGGCGGTGGAGATGGCGGGTTACCTCGGCCGCACGCCCGCCGAGCTGCGCGCCGCGTTCGACAAGGCCGGCCTGACCTGCCCCAGCAGCCATGTGCAGGCCCGGCCCAACAGCACCGACCCCAGCCTGGCCGACCTCGACCGGCTGATCGCCGACGCCCATGTCATCGGCATCCGCCACCTTGTCCTGCCGATGTTCACCATCCCCGAGCGCATCCTGGCCTCGATGACCTCGGGCGACGACCGGCGCTCGCTGTTCGCGCGTCTGGGTCCGGAACTGACCGTCGATGACTGGATGGCCACCGCCGACCTCCTGAACATCAAGGGCGTGGCGTTGCTGAAGGCCGGACTGACCCTCGGCTACCACAATCACAACGCCGAATTCGCGCCGAAGGGCGAGACCACGGGGATGGAGATCCTGCTGAAGAATACCGATCCGGCGCTGGTGAAGTTCGAGATGGACGCTGGCTGGGTGGTGGCGGCCGGCGTCGACCCCTTCGCCCTGCTCAAGGCCCACCCCGGACGCTTCCGGCAGATGCACGTCAAGGATGTCAGGGCGACCACGAAACCCAACTTCGCCTTCCAGCAGGACCCGACCGAAGTCGGCTCAGGGATCATCGACTGGAAACGCCTGCTGCCCGCCTCCCACGCCGCCGGCGTCCGCGACTATTTCGTCGAACAGGAAGCGCCGTTCGAGCGGAGCCGGCTGGAGTCGGTGCGGATCAGCGCGGACTATCTGCGGGCGCTGTCCGCTTAGTGCTTAGCGCGCGGCGACTCAAAACAAGAGATTTTCATCGATGATCCGCCGAGTAGCACTGTCGTCGCTCAAGCTGCCCATCGAGTCATAAATGACTCGCAAAATGTAGCCGGGTCATTTCGAAAACCCTTCCAGACATAGCGAATATCTTGAACTAACAATCGCTTATGGTCATCGTGGCAGTCCAGAACCAACACATACTTGGCACCCGCTTTAGAAGGAAACGCGTAGAAATGCCGATGACCAGTTGGCGTTGCAAACGTCTTGAGGGGTTCGAATGCGGTAGCTTCCCCATCACACGCCTGGCGTCCAATTGTTTCGACGCCGGCTTTTATATCCAAGCGGTCACGCTTTGGCTTAATATCGCGAAGATAAGTGTGGGTAGACTCCCAATTTGGTAGGTAGTGAGCGGTTGAGCGACCTGCCTTCATTCGCCTATCCTTTTTTGCTAATCCCTCTTCATATCGCGGTGAAGTTGTCTTGTTAAGCTTCCATGGGCCTCTCTGAGGGCTTGACTTGTTGCATCAGCGCTCTCGACGCGTTGTATCAGACCTTGGATCGTCTCAGAGCCCTGAGTCGCTGCCGTGTCGCGGATGGGAAGAACAAGTTGGACTGGGCCAAACTGAGCGTTCGACAAGAATTTGATACAATCACAATAATCTATAAATGCTCGTCGATAGACAGCCAGAGCATTTAATAGTTTGGATGAAACAATTTCATGATGAGATATTAATTGATCTACAAACGGAGAAGTTTCCGGATTATTTAATCCTCGGACATGTCGGGAAAATGTTCTCTCGTCATTTCTCAATGTCTCAGATAATACTTCAATAGTGACTTCATTGATCTCCACATCTGATAGTTGATCTTGTAAGTCGTGACTGAGTAGTACCAAAAGATGTGAAACTTTGCTGCGTTCTTGGCGAACTCGGAGCGTGTTAGACATCTGTGCTGGGTTATTGCGGCAACAACTACGAATACGCCTGCTAGAAATGTCAAAAATCCCGCTGCTGCGCTTTGAAAAAGATAGAGCAGGAGCCAAGGACGAGGCAGGCTAGAAATCGCTTGGGCTATAGCATCTGGATGAGGGGTCGCCATTTCATTCCCAGGGTCGAAGTCAACTATTGCATGGACTCAATTTGAGCAAAATCCTAAGCGCTCGCCAGGGCGCTCTGGAACAGCAGCGCCCCGTCCGCCGAGCCCAGTTCCGCCTCGAAGGCCCGGTCCGGGTGAGGCATTATTCCGAGCACGTTGCCACCGGCGTTGACGATTCCGGCGATCGACCGTGCCGAGCCGTTCGGGTTGTCGAGATAGCGAAACACCACCTGGCCCTCGCCCTCCAGCCGGTCCAGCGTCGGTTCGTCGGCGAAGAAGTTGCCCTCGCCATTGCCGACGGTCATCGCCACCTGCCGGCGGCCCGCATAGCCGGCGGTGAACCGGGTCTGGGCGTTGGTGACTTCGAGCTCCACGGCCTTGCAGACATATTTCAGTCGTTCGTTACGCAGCAGGGCGCCCGGCAGCATGCGGGCCTCGCAGAGCACCTGGAAGCCGTTGCAGATGCCGACCGTGGCCACACCGCGCTCGGCCGCCGCCCTGACCTCGGTCATCACCGGCGACAACGCGGCCATCGCCCCACAGCGCAGATAATCCCCGTAGGAGAAGCCCCCTGGCAGGACGATCAGGTCCAGACCGTCGGGGAGTTCGGTGTCACCGTGCCAGACCATGTCGACGTGCGCGCCGGTCGACCGTTCAATCGCCACCTTGCAGTCACGGTCGCAGTTGGAGCCGGGGAAGACGATGACGGCGGCCTTCATGCGCGGAAGTCCCGGCGATCAAACGCGCGGCGCCTCTGCCGCAAGGGGTTGGGGTTCATCGCCGCCACGTCTTCAGGCCGTCGAGATATGCCATCAACTGATCATAGCCCTTCTGCGAGCCATACCGGCAGCCGGCGGTCTTCACCGCGCCGCCGACGGCGCTCTGCATCATGATCGCCGGATGTCCAGGCGCGCCCGGCTCGGTGATCAGCCAGGAGGTTCGGCCATCGTCGGCGGAATAGAAGCTGTAGGGCTCTGCCGACTCGTGCGGCGCGGCGACCATGTGCGGTTGGGCGCGGACCCTGGCGGACTGGATCTCGAAGGGCTGGGCGCAGTCCAGCGCGAAGGCCGCAGGGGCCGGCGCCTCGGTCCTGGGCGCGCAGGCGCAGATCGGGAACGAGATGAGCAGGCTGAGGGCGGGCCCTCCCCTCACGCCACCTCCACGCGGTAGCTTTCGATCACCGTGTTGGCGAGCAGCTTGTCGCACATGGCCTTGACTTCGGACTCCGCGGCCGCTCGATCCCTCGCGGCGAGGTCGAACTCCAGGGTGCGCCCGACGCGGACGCCGCTTACACCGCCCCAGCCCAGCCCGTGCAGCGCCTGCTCCACGGCCTTGCCCTGGACGTCGAGGACACCGGGTTTGAGGAACACATGCACGGTCGCCTTCATCAGTGCAGGCCTCCCTGGATGACGGTCGGCATCTCCTTCATGATCCCGAGACGCCGGGCCACTTCGGTGTAGCTTTCGATGACATTGCCGAGATCGCGGCGGAAGCGGTCCTTGTCGAGCTTCTCGTTGGTGGTGGAATCCCACAGCCGGCACGAGTCGGGGCTGATCTCGTCGGCCAGGATGACGCGGGCGAAATCGTTCTCAAAGATCCGGCCATATTCGACTTTGAAGTCGATCAGGGTGATGCCAACCGCGCCGAACATGCCGGTCAGGAAATCGTTTACCCTGAGCGTCAGCGCCATCATGTCGTCGATTTCCTGGGTGGAGGCCCAGTTGAAGGCGGTGATGTGCTCCTCCGACACCATTGGGTCGTGCAGTTTGTCGTCCTTCAGATAGAATTCGATGATCGAGCGGGGCAGCGGCTGGCCCTCTGGCAGACCCAGGCGCGCGGCCAGCGACCCGGCGGCGACATTACGGCAGACCACTTCCAGCGGCATGATCTCCACCTCGCGGATCAACTGCTCGCGCAGGTTCAGCCGGCGGATGAAGTGGTTCTGCACGCCGATGGTGTTCAGGCGCGTCATGATGTGTTCGCTGATGCGGTTGTTGATCACGCCCTTGCCTTCGAGGATCGCCTTCTTGGTGGCGTCGAAGGCGGTGGTGTCGTCCTTGAAGTACTGGATCAGGGTTCCGGGCTCGGGACCCTCATAGAGGATCTTGGCCTTGCCCTCGTAGATCTTCTTGCGGCGGGTCATCGTCGCGCCTTCTCCGTGAGCGAGGGGTTTGCCGGTCGGGACAACGATAGCCGCGCGCGGGTCCGACTCGGCGTCTCGCTCGATATGAGGCCGGGCAGAATTAGCGGATGCGGAGGCGGGGTGCAAACGTCGCGGGCGCGCCGCCTTTCGATTGCGGCGTGCGGGCGTGCGGGATATGGGATCGCCTGTTCGCGCCGCGTGGCGCACCGCTTCCCGGGGACCCCATGACCACCTTTGACGATCGTGAACGCGGGTTCGAGAAGCGGTTCGCGCTCGATCAGGAACAGGAATTCAAGGCCGGCGCGCGGCGCAACCGCGCGCTGGGCGTATGGGCGGCCGGGCTGATGGGCCTGACGGAAGCGCATGTGGCGGAATACGCCCAGGCGGTGGTCAAGTCCGACTTCGAACAACCCGGCGAAGATGATGTCCTGCGCAAGGTGTTCGAAGACCTGAAAGGCTCCGGTGTCGCGGTCTCCGAGGGCGAAGTGCGGATGAAGATGGCCGAGCTGCTCGCCCAGGCCCGCGAAGGGCTGCGCGAAGGCAAGTGAGCCTAGGCGTCAACCTTGGCTTGGTCCCCAAACACCCGGGCGAAGACGGTATCGACGTGTTTGAAATGATAGCCCAGGTCGAACAGCTCTGAGAGCTCGGCGTCGCTCAGCGTCACTTCGGGGTCGGCCTTCAGGAAGTCCAGGAAATTGCCCTCGCCGCGCCAGACCCGCATGGCGTTGCGCTGCACCGCCGCATAGGACGCCTCGCGCGAGAGGCCCTTCTGGGTCAGGCCCAGCAGGACACGCTGGGAGTGCACCAGGCCGCCCAGGCGGTCGAGGTTCCTGGCCATATTTTCCGGATAGATCACCAGGCGTTCCATCACCCCGGCCAGGCGGCGCAGCGCGAAGTCCAGGTGCACCGTGGCGTCAGGGGCTATCGCGCGCTCGACCGAAGAGTGGCTGATGTCGTGCTCGTGCCACAGCGCGACGTTCTCCAGGGCCGGCACGACGGCGGAACGGACCAGCCGCGCCAGGCCGGTAAGGTTCTCGGTGAGGATCGGGTTGCGCTTGTGCGGCATGGCCGACGAGCCCTTCTGGCCGACTTCGAAGGGCTCCTCGGCTTCCAGCACCTCGGTGCGCTGCAGGTGGCGGATCTCGGTGGCCAGGCGCTCGACGGACGAGGCGACCACGGCCAGCGCGGCGAAATAGGCGGCGTGGCGGTCGCGCGGGATCACCTGGGTGGAAATCGGCTCCACGGCCAGGCCGAGCTTACCCGCGACATAGGCTTCGACCCTGGGGTCGACATTGGCGAACGTGCCGACGGCGCCGGAGATGGCGCAGGTGGCGATCTCGAAGCGGGCCATGGCCAGCCGCTCGCGGGCGCGGACGAACTCGGCGTAGTGGCCGGCGAGCTTCAGGCCAAAGGTGGTCGGCTCGGCGTGGATGGCATGGCTGCGGCCCACGGTGGGGGTGAAGCGGTGTTCGAAGGCCCGGCGCTTGAGCGCGGCTAGCACCAGCTCGACGTCCTCCAGCAACAGGTCGGTGGCGCGGCAGAGCTGGACGGCGAGTGCGGTGTCATTGACGTCCGACGAGGTCATCCCCTGGTGCAGGAACCGCGCCTCGGGGCCGACGATCTCGGTGACGTGGGTGAGGAAGGCGATGACGTCGTGCTTCACCTCGCGCTCGATCTCGTCGATGCGGTCGGCGTCCCAGATGGCGTCGCGGCCCTTCTCCCAGATCACCCGGGCGGCTTCCTTGGGGATCACGCCGAGGTCGGCCATGGCGTCGGCGGCGTGGGCCTCGATGGCGAACATGATCTGAAACCGCGTCTGGGGGCTCCAGATGTCGGCGGCTTCCTTGCGGGCGTAACGGGGGATCATGCGGCGGGGTTTGCGGTCGCAGGCCCGCGAAGTCAAATCCTCCGAGGCTGACGAAAGGGAAGCTGGGTGATCTCAGCGGTCAGCCCTGCTCGGACTTGCCGCCGATCTTACGCATCCGCTCAGGCAGCTCGGTCGGGCAGTCGCCGCAGCGTCGGTTGGCGGGCACGGCAACATCCATCTTCTTCGGATAGGGCAGGTCGAGGCCATTCATGATCGCGACAAACTCCTCGACGGTCTTGCCGGCGAGCCGTGGATTTCGCTGTCGCTCCTGGGCGACGGTGCTGACGTGGCGTTGGTCGTAGTCGTGGGCGGGGAAGATCAGGCCGTCGTCGGGCAGCGTGAAGATCTTTTGGGTGATGGACCGATAGAGGGCGGGGGCGTCCCCATTCTGGAAATCGGTGCGACCACAGCCGTCGATCAGCAGAGCATCGCCGGTGAAGGCGCGAAGGACGCCGGGTTGGGCCAGGAGGTAGGTGTGATGCGAGTCCGTATGGCCAGGGGTAAACAGCGGTTGGAAGGTCATCGTCCCCACCACGAGGGGCCGATCCTCCGCCACCCCGACGTCGGCGCAAGGGAGGCCATCCACGGCGGGATGGGCGATCTTCGAACCGGTGCGACTGCGCAGATAACAGGCCGAGGTCACATGATCGGCGTGCACATGAGTGTCCAACGTGTAGGCCAACCGCAGCCCGAGCCTTTGCAGTGCGGCCAGATCCCGTTCGATGGTCTCCAGCACCGGATCGATCAGGACCGCCCTGCGGGTCTCCGGACAGCCCACAAGGTAGGTGTAGGTCGAGGATTCGAGCTCGAACAATTGTTGGAATATCATGGTCTGGCTCCGGGAGATCAGCCCAGCCCGCCGAAGCTGCGAAACAGCATGTAGGCGGCGACGGCCAGGAGGACGAAGGCGAAGAGGCGGGTGAGGAGACCCTTATGATCGGCGAGCCGGATCGCGACTCGCATGCCCACCGCGCCGCCAGCCACGCCGCCGCCGATGAAGAAAGCGGCGATCCGCCAATCGACGAGGTTGGACAGGGCGTAGTTCAGGGCCGTGGCCGAGCCGAACGCGCCCACTGAGAATAGCGAGGAGCCAACGGCGTTGAGGATCGGCATGCCGCTTCCGAGCATGATTCCCGGTACGATCAGGAAGCCGCCGCCGATGCCGAAGAACCCGGACATGAGCCCCGCGAGAAACCCGACGATTACCAGCCGGATGGCGATCGGCCGGGTAATCCGCACGCCAGGATCACCCTCGGCGGACCTTCCTCGCAGCATCGATGCGCCAACCACGACCATGACGCCGGCGAACAGCACCAGCAGGTGCTGACCGGCCACCTGTTTGCCCAGCGTCGAGCCGATGAGCGCGCCGACCACCCCGGAGAGCGCAAAGACCATGGCGCAAGGCCATTTCACGGTCCCGGCCCGCGCGTGCTGGACGAGGTTGGCGAAGGCGTTGGCGGCGACGGCGAGCGCGCTCGTGCCAATCGCCAGGTGCGGATCCTTCACGCCGACAACATAGAGCAGCAGGGGCAGGGCCAGGATCGAACCCCCGCCGCCAATCAGGCCGAGTGAAAATCCGACGACGCCGCCGGAGAGGCTGGTCAGGAGATCGACGAGCGACACGGTCACGCTGCCTGCCGGGGCGCCTGCACGCGAAGATCGAACAGCGTAAAAAGGCCCATCCCAGCCAGCATGGCGACGGCAAACGCCAGCGCCATGGGAGCGCCCAGGGCCGCGGCGGCAAGCGCCGGCCCTGGGCAGTACCCGACCAACCCCCACCCCAGCCCGAACAGCGCCGCGCCGAGCAACAGTCGGCGGTCCACGGTCTGTCGCAACGGTCCGGAGAAGCGCGCCGCGAGAAGCGGCGTCTTTCGCCGCCTGGCAATTGCGACACCAATCGCCGCTACGCTCACGGCCGAGATCAGCACCAGCGCGAGGCTGGGGTCCCAGGCGCGTCCTGTAATATCCAGAAAGGCCAGCACCTTTTGCGGGGTGACCATGCCCGAGACAATCAAGCCGGAGCAGAAGATCAAGCCCGAGATCAGGGCGACGAAGGGCCGGAGCATCGGCTAGACCCCCACGATGTGGCGGGAGACGAAAACGGTCGCCACCGCCACGAGCAAAAAGACGCCAGTCGCCGCGAGGGAGCGGGGCGACAGCCGCGCCAGGCCACAGACCCCGTGGCCGCTTGTGCACCCGCTGCCTAGGCGGGTTCCGATACCCACCAGAACGCCCGCGACGATCACCACGGTGAGCGACGCCGGGGGAGCGAGATCTGGGAGTGCGCCCCCGGCGGCCCGGTATAGAAGCGGTGCGGCCAGGATTCCCGCGGTGAAGGCGGCACGCCAGGCGAAGTCGGCATTGAGCGACGCGATCAGGCCGCCGACAATGCCGCTGATTCCGGCTACCCGCCCATTCGCGACCCAGAGGATCGCGGCGGAGAGGCCGATCAGCGCCCCGCCGCCGATGGCCGAAAGCGGGGTGAAATTGTCCATCCTAAGCTCCCACCGGCCCGACGGCTCCGTCGTCGGCGCAGAACATCCGATAGAGTTCCGCCAGAATCGGCAGCACCCGCTCCGAGGTGATCCGGTAGTAGATCGTCGTGCGTTCGCGCCGGGTGCCGACGAGACCCTCGTCTCGCAACAGGGCCAGATGGCGCGAAAGGTTCGATTGGGTCACCGCGAGGCGCGACCCCAGTTCGCCGACTGAGAGTTCTCCGTCGAGCAGGCTGCACAGGATCATCAGCCTATGGCGGCTGGCGAGGGAACGAAGGAACGCTTCAGCCTCCCCCGCCTTCTCTTCCAGGCGTTCGGGCAACATTTCCGCAGCAAATTCGCGCACGATACCTCCAATAATCTTATATGCGTCATATATGATATATTTTGTTATTGGTCAACCCGACCTGCCTTGGGAGAGTGTCATGAGCTACTATTTCGCCAGAATGATCGACGCGTCGTTCGAGGATGCGGTCAGCCGCACGCGTGAAGCGCTGAGGGCCGAAGGATTCGGCGTGATCAGCGAGATCGACGTCCAGAAGACTTTGAAGTCCAAAATCGACGTGAACTTTCGGCCTTACCTCATCCTGGGCGCCTGCAACCCAGCCATGGCCTACGAAGCGCTGCAGGTGGAGGACAAGGTGGGCACGATGTTGCCTTGCAATGTCGTCGTTCAGCACCTGGCGGAGGGACGGGTCGAAGTCGCGGCCATCGATCCCGTCGCGTCGATGCAGGCCATAGGCAATCCGGCGCTGGCGGAGAAGGCCGCGGAGATCGCCGCCAAGCTGCAGAGCGCGTTAGGCCGCGTCTGAGAAGGGCGCGATGAACCGGCGTCTGCTGCTCGCCGTCCCCCTCACCGTGGTCGATCCTTCCTAGTGTCCCGACGCAGTGATTATGACGGGTTGGTCGCATCCTAGGATGGGCAGGTCCTGGGGTGGGACGAGGAGTTGGATGATGCGGGCGACGCCAGGCTGCTTTTCGATCAGGGCCTGCTGGTGGAGCGTCTTGAACATCTGGTGGACGGACGGGGCGGTGGCGGTGACATCTGTGGATGAGGCCGGTGCTGCAAGTGTGAAATTGGTCTCCAGCGGATGGTCGAGGTGCGGTCATCGGTCCGGCCTTGGAGCGCGGCGCCGGCGCTGGCCCTGATGGTGTCCGCCTGCCTAGGTCCGGTTCCACCAAACTCAGCGCTCCGACAGCACTTCGGGCTGGCCGGTTAGGCGACGGTGCACTCGACGACCCAGCGGCGAGGCAAGAACTCGAAGCCCTTAGCGGCGTCGGATCGCTTGATGATTTCGAGCGTCCAGTCGCCCTGTCCCCTGAGCGCGGCCTCGAGTTTTTCGCAGGCGTATCCGCCATCGGCGAAGATCGG
>JANXXA010000256.1 GCA_025350885.1 Phenylobacterium sp. | reverse complement strand
GGCCTGGTTGTAGAAGATCCGCCCGAAGTGGTCGCGGTCGGGGAACACCTCGGCCTGGTGCGGCAGGTTCGCGCCGCCTGAGTCCACCAGATAGACGCAGGGTAGGCGGTTCTGCAGGGCGATCTCCTGGGCGCGGAGATGTTTCTTCACCGTCAGCGGGAAATAGACCCCGCCCTTCACCGTGGCGTCATTGCAGACCACCATGACCTCGCGACCGCTGACCCGGCCAACGCCGGTGATCAGGCCCGCGCCCGGCGCCTCATCGTCATAGAGGCCGCCCGCCGCCAGCTGCCCCACTTCGAGAAACGGAGAGCCCGGGTCGAGCAGGCGCATCACCCGGTCGCGCGGCAACAGTTTGCCGCGGCCGACATGACGCTTGCGGTTGTCCTGCGGCCCGCCCAGTGCGGCTGCGGCCGCGCGCTCACGCAGGTCCTTCGCCAGCGCCCGGTTGGCCTGCGCATTGGCGGCGAAGGCCGGCGAATTCGGATCGATGGCGCTGACCAGCTTCCTCATGCGGTGTTTTCCGACACCAGGTTCAATTCCGCAATCATCGCCTCGCGCATGGCAAACTTTTGCACCTTTCCGGTGACGGTGGTGGGGAAGCCGTCCACGAAACGGATGTAGCGTGGAATCTTGTAGTGGGCGATCTGACCCTTGCAGAACTCGCGGACGGCCTCTGGCGTCAGCACCGCGCCGGGCGTCAGCATGATCCAGGCGCAGAGTTCCTCGCCGTACTTCACATCGGGAATGCCGATCACCTGGACGTCCTGGATCGCCGGGTGGCGATAGAGGAACTCCTCGATCTCGCGCGGATAGACGTTCTCGCCGCCGCGGATGACCATGTCCTTGATCCGGCCGACGATGTTGCCACAGCCCTGGGCATCCAGGGTCGCCAGATCGCCCGTGTGCATCCAGCCTCCGGCGTCAATGGCTTCGGCGGTGCGTTCCGGGTCGTCCCAGTAGCCGATCATCACCGAATAGCCTCGGGTGCAGAGTTCGCCAGTCTCGCCGCGCGGCACGATGCGGCCGGCCTCGTCGACGATCTTCACCTCCAGGTGGGGCTGCACCCGCCCGACGGTCGCCACGCGGACCTCCAGGCTGTCGTTGGCGGCGGACTGGAAGCTCACCGGCGAGGTCTCGGTCATGCCATAGGCGATGGTCACCTGGGGCATGTGCATCCTGTCGATCACCTGGCGCATCACCTCGATCGGGCAGGGCGATCCCGCCATGATGCCGGTGCGCAGCGTCGACAGGTCGAAGTGGCCGAACCGTTCGTGGCCCAGCAGGGCGATGAACATGGTGGGCACGCCATAAAGCGCCTGGCAGCCTTCCGCCTCCACCGCCTCCAGCACCGCCAAGGGGTCGAACCCCTCCGACGGGTAGACCATGGTGGCGGCATGGGTCACGCAGCCCAGATTGCCCATCACCATGCCGAAGCAGTGGTAGAGCGGCACGGGGATGCAGAGCTTCTCGCCGGCCGTCAGTCGGATGGCCTCGGCGACGAAGAAGCCGTTGTTGAGGATGTTGTGGTGGCTGAGCGTCGCGCCTTTCGGGAACCCCGTGGTGCCGCTGGTGAACTGGATGTTGATCGGGTCATCGAACTGCAAGGCGGGCCCGATCTCGGCCAGGCGCTGGTCGTCGGCGGGCGTGCCGGCGTCGCAGGCCTGATGGAAGGCGAGACAGCCGGCGTGTTCCTGGTCGCCCAGGGTAATGACCAGCCGAAGCGCCGGCAGGCGCGTGGCCTGCAGCGCGCCCGGACGCGCCGTGGCCAGCTCTGGCGCCAGGTCACGCAGCATGGCCAGGTATTCGCTGGTCCTGTGGGCGACGGCGGTGACCAGCGCCTTGCAGCCGACCTTGTTCAGCGCGTATTCGGCCTCGCTCAGGCGATAGGCCGGGTTGACGTTGACCAGGATCAGACCGGCCTTGGCGGCGGCGAACTGGGTCACCGCCCATTCCGCGCAGTTGGGCGCCCAGATCCCGATCCGGTCGCCGGGCTCCAGGCCCAGCGCCAGCAAGCCCGCCGCCAGGGCGTCGACGCGATCCTTCATCTGCGCATAGGTCCAGCGGATCTGCTGATGGCGTGAAATCAACGCCATCCGGTCCGGGTGCGCCGCACAGGTGGCGTCGAAACAGGCGCCGATGGTCTGGCCCAGCAGGGGCCGGGTGCTCGCGCCGCTCACGTAGCTCAAGTCAGTCATGTCGCCAGATGACCACCTTTGGCGGTCGATCTCCAGCCCGACCCGTGGCAAGAGTTCCGGCCGTGAGCCACGACAGCGACCAGACCTTCCCCGAAATCCGTGAGGCGGTGCGCCGGCTGTGCGCGCGCTTCCCCGGCGCCTACTGGCGCGCGCTCGACCGAGACCGCGAGTATCCCACCGCGTTCGTTACCGCGCTCACCGAGGCGGGCTTCCTGTCGGTGCTGATCCCCGAGACCTATGGCGGCTCGGGCCTGGGCCTTTCAGCCGGCGCCGCGGTGCTGGAGGAAATCCACCGTTCCGGGTGCAATGGCGGCGCCTGTCACGCCCAGATGTACACCATGGGTACGGTGCTGGCGCATGGCTCGCCGGCCCAGAAGCAGGGTTATCTGCCCAAGGTTGCGTCCGGCGAACTACGCCTGCAGGCCTTCGGCGTCACCGAGCCTGACGCCGGCACCGACACCACGCGGATCACCACCTTTGCGCGGCGCGAGGGCGACCACTACGTGGTCTCCGGCAAGAAATTGTGGATCAGCCGGGCCGAGCACTCCGACCTGATGGTGCTGCTCTGCCGAACGACCGCGCGGGCCGACGCCGCCAAGCCCTCCGAGGGGATGAGCGTGCTGCTGGTGGATATGCGCCAGGCGGTGGGGAACGGCCTGACCATCCGCCCGGTCAGGACGATGATCAACCACGCCACCACCGAGCTGTTCTTCGAGGACCTGAGGGTCCCCGTCGCGAACCTGATCGGCGAGGAAGGCCAGGGGTTTCGCTACATCCTCTCGGGCATGAACGCCGAGCGCATCCTGATCGCGGCCGAATGCATCGGCGACGCCAGGTTCTTCATCGACCGGGCCAGCGCCTATGCCAGAGACCGCTCGGTGTTCGGCCGGCCGATCGGCCAGAACCAGGGCGTGCAGTTCCCGATCGCCCGCGCCTATGTCCAGATGATTGCCGCCGAGCTGATGGTCCAGAAGGCCGCGGCGCTGTTCGAAGCGGGCCTGCCCTGCGGCACGGAGGCCAACATGGCCAAGCTCGCAGCGTCGGAGGCCTCCTGGTACGCCGCCGACATGTGCGTCCAGACCCACGGCGGTTTCGGTTTTGCCGAGGAGTACGACATCGAACGCAAGTTCCGCGAGACCCGCCTCTACCAGGTCGCCCCGATCTCCACGAACCTCATCCTCTCCCACGTGGCCACCCACGTGCTGGACCTCCCCAAGTCTTTTTAGGCGAAGAGCTTCTGAATGCCCGAAACCATCATCATCGATGAGCCTGCCCCCGGCGTGGCGCGGATCACCTTCAATCGGCCGGACGCCGCCAATGCGCTGAACACCCGGATGGGCGAGGAGCTGGCGTTGGCCTGGACGGAACTGGCCGCGCGCGAGGACCTGCGCTGCGTCGTGCTGGCCGCGGCCGGGCGGCATTTCTGCGCCGGGGCGGACCTGAAGGAACGCAACGGCATGAGCGATGAGGCCTGGTCGTCGCAGCACAAGGTCTTCGAGGCCATGGCCCGGGCCCAGCTTTCCGTGCCCGTTCCGATCATCGGGGCGGTCAATGGCGCGGCCATGGGCGGCGGCTGCGAGATGACGCTGGCCTGCGACTTCGCCTACGCGAGCGAGACGGCCCGGTTCGGCCTGCCCGAGGTGGGGCTGGGCATCATGCCGGGCCTGGGCGGCACGCAGTTGCTGCGCCGCTGCGCCGGCGAGCGCCGGGCGCTCGAACTGTTGACCACCGGCCGCCCCTTCACCGCCACCCAGGCGCTGGAGTATGGCGTCGTCAATGGTGTGACCGCGCCCGACGTCCTGATGGAGACCGTCCTGGCGGTCGCCGCCGAAATCGCGGCCAAGGCGCCGCTTTCCGTCCGCGCGCTCAAACATGTGGTCCGTGAGGCCCATTCGCTGGACCTGGCGGCGGCCATGGAGATGGAACTCTCCGCCTACAACCGGCTCTTCAAGACAGCCGACCGCCGCGAGGGCGTCGCCAGCTTCAACGAGAAACGGACGCCGGCCTTCAAGGGCCGCTAAGTGGGTTTCGTCCGATAGTCCCCGAACGCCCCGTCGCGGGCGTCCAGGGCCTGGGAGACGCCCTCGCTGAATTTGGCGAAGGTCTCGCGGCTGCTCCGGGTGGTCAGCGCAAGGGCCTGGATCTCGGCGCCGGCGCGAATGGCGGCGCGCAGGCCCATGATTTCCATCGCCCGGTGGACGGAGCGCTTGTTCATCTGCTGCACGTCGCTCGGAATTTTCGCGATACGCTCGGCGATCGCCAGGGTTTCCGCCTCCAGCCGTTCTGCGGCAAACGCGCGATTGGCGAAACCGACGCGCACCGCTTCGATGCCGCTGATCGCGTCTCCCGTCAGCATCATTTCCATCGCCGGACGCAAGCCACACAGACAGGCGTGGAACTGGTTGTCGGGCGGGCTCATCATGCGCACCGGCGGATAGCCGATCTGCGCGTCCTCGGCGACATAGACAAGATCGCACGCGGTGGCCAGTTCAGATCCACCGGCCAGGCACCAGCCATGCACCTGCGCGATGACCGGCTTGGCCAGATCCCAGATCTTGAAACAGCCCTCGACCACATGGCGCGCCCATTGCCCCGCGCCGCCTGCCGACTGGTACGGCAGCGCCTGCCGCCCGCCGTCGCGCGAAAGGTCGTAACCGGCTGAGAAACAGGTTCCCGCGCCGCGCAGGATCGTCACGCGCACATCGGCGTCGCGATCTGCCGCTTCGAGCGCCGCATGGAGTTCGCCGCGCAGCTCGTTCGACAGC
>JANXXA010000188.1 GCA_025350885.1 Phenylobacterium sp. | reverse complement strand
ACGCCCTTGGACTTCATGGTCTTGGTCAGGAGGTAGAGCAGCGACAGCAGGTCGCGATAGTCGCCCGGCTTCCACTTCGGACCGGAGAACACCTTGCCCATGCCGCCGGCGCAGCCCTTGATCACCGACATCGAGTTGGAGATCAGAAAGGCCGCGATCGCCGCGCCGCCGATCGCCATCATCTCATGCGGCAGGGCGCCGAGGATCACGGCGATTTTCCCGCCGGTCATGATGAAGCTGCCGAACACCAGGCCGAACAGCAGCACGATACCGATAATCTGGAACATAGGGTCTCCCGCAGGCCCGGAGAACCTTCGCCGTTATTGCTTAATTTCGCGTGGACGGGGGTTGCGGTTTGCGTGGGCGAGCCGGGGGGCCTAATCGCCAGTTGATGGTTTCAGCCGCCCCGCCCAGCGCGCCCCCCAGCACTATGCCCAAGCGCGCCTTCGCGATCATCTTCGGCGTCTCGGTGGCCACCGCGCTGGGCAACACCGGCCTGATCTCGGTGCTGCCGGCGATCGGCCGCTCCATCGGCATGCCCGATGAGATGGTGGTGGCGGTGTTCTCGCTCTCGGCGATCCTCTGGGCCTCGGCCTCCCCGTTCTGGGCCCGGGCCTCGGACCGCTATGGCCGCAAACCCTTGATGATGGTCGGCCTGTCGGGTTTCATGGTCTCGATGACGCTTTGCGGGTTCGTGGTCAGCGCGGGCCTGCGCCACCTGGCCGCGCCGCTGTCGATCTTCATCGCCTTCCTGCTGGCCCGCGCCCTGTTCGGCCTGTTCGGGTCGGCGTCGAACCCGGCCACCCAGGCCTATGTGGCCGATCACACCCCGCGCGAGCAGCGCACCCAATCGATGGCCAGCCTGGCCGGGGCCTTTGGCCTTGGCACGGTCGTCGGGCCGTTCCTGGCGCCGATCTTCATCTACCCGGTGGTCGGCCTGGCGGGGCCCCTGTTCACCTTCGCGGTGATCGCCGCGGCGATGCTGTTCATCGTCTGGCGCTACCTGCCGGAGAGCGCGCGCCTCGACGAACGCCCCGCCGACGAACCCGAAGACGAGGTGGAAATCGCCGGGACGCCCGCCCGGCCCATGTGGCGCGACAGTCGCGTGATCCCCTTCCTGATCTACGGCTTCATCGTCGCCACCTGCCAGACCGCCCAGCAACAGACCCTGGGCTTCCTGATCATCGACAAGCTTGGGGTCTCGCCGCTGGACGCCCAGCGCCCCATCGCCATCGCCATGATGTTCGGCGCCGTGGCGGGCCTGCTGGCGCAGTGGGGCGTGATCCGGATGTTCGAAATGACCCCGCGCCAGCTGCTGCGCTGGGGCGTCGCCTGCGCGGCGCTCGGCAACCTGATGGTGGCGATGGCCCATGACTATTCAACGGTGGTGGCGGGCTACGCCATGTCCAGCCTGGGTTTCGGGTTCGCCCGGCCGGGGTTCACCGCGGGCTCGTCGTTGGCGGTAGGCTGGAAGGACCAGGCGCGGGTGGCCGGCGCCATCGCCGCCGTCAACGGCATCAACGCCGTCTTCGCACCGGCCTTCATGGCGCTCTACCGGCACATGCACGCCGCCCCGTTCCTGCTGAACATGGCGCTGATGTCGGGACTGCTGGTCTATGCCTTCCTGAGCGGTCCATTGCGCAACGCCGACCCCGCGCCCGCCACCCGCGACGACGCGACGCTCGCGACCCTCGAACGCGACCGCGAGGGTGGGGTTTAGGACGCGCCGCTCTCGACCTTCAGTTTCTGCACCATGGCCGGCGACAGGTAGCCGTCGGCGGTGATCCCGCGCGCCTTCTGCCAGGTGCGCAAGGCCGTCCGCGTGCCCATGCCGACCACCCCGTCCGGCGTGCCGGGACTGAAGCCAAGCGCGATCAGCGCCCGCTGGGCGGTCATCCGGTCGGTAAGCGACAGCGGCGTCTCGACCGGCCAGGGTCTGATGAGCGGCCCGCCACCGGCGATCCGGTCGGCCAGCAGGCCCACCGCCAAGGCATAGGCCACCGAATTGTTGTAGCGCCGGATGGCGAAGTGGTTGGGAAACAGCAGCAAGACCGGCCCGCCGGCGCCGGCGGGGGCCAACAGCTGGGCCGGGGCCGTCTGGTCGGCGGCCGACCAGGCCAGCCCATCGGCACGGACC
>JANXXA010000139.1 GCA_025350885.1 Phenylobacterium sp. | reverse complement strand
CGCAGCCAGTTCGCCAGGGGCGGCGAGGCGTTCGCCCAGTTCTCGCCGCTGTGGAAGGCCCGTTTCGCCCGCGCCGACGCCCAGGCGGCCCTGGCGCAGGGCGACCTGTCCGCCGCCGAGACCGGAATCCGCATGGCGCTGGCCGACAAGACCGACGTCACCGAGGAACTGGCCACGCGGCTGGTCCAGGCCCGCATCATCGAACGCCAGGGACACAAGGACCGGGCGCTGCGGATGTACGCCGCCATCGCCACCGTGCCGATCGAATCCTTGTCTTCGCCGGCCCTCCTGCGCGCCACCCAGATCAGGCTGGAGACGGGCGCGGCGACCCCGGTGCAGGCGGCCGCGGTGTTTGACGGGCTTCGCTACCGCTGGCGCGGCGATTCCACCGAGCTGGAGACGATCCGGGCGCTGGGTCAGCTCTATCTGGGCCAGGGCCGCTATCGCGAGGCGCTGGAAGCGCTGCGCTCGGCCGGCGCCCGACTGCCGGACCTGCCCGAGGCGCTGCAACTGCAGTCCGATCTGGCCGCGGCCTTCCGCTCGCTGTTTCTGCAAGGCAATGCCGACGGCCTGGAGCCGGTTCAGGCGCTGGCGCTGTTCTACGACTTCAAGGAACTGACGCCGATCGGCTCGGACGGTGACCTGATGGTCCGCAAGCTGGTGCGCCGGCTGGTGGACGTCGATCTGCTGGACCAGGCCGCGGAGCTGCTCAAGTACCAGGTGGACAACCGCCTTGACGGGGTCCCCCGCGCCCAGGTCGCCACCGATCTGGCGGTGATCTACCTGATGAACCGCAAGCCCGAGCAGGCGATCCAGGCGATCAACAATTCGCGCACCACGGTCCTGCCCACGGCGCTGAACGGCGAGCGGCGACTGATCGAGGCCCGTGCCTGGGCCGGCGTCGGGCGCTATGACTCGGCCCTGGAAATCCTCGAGAAGGATGCGTCGAAAGAGGCCCAGGATCTGCGCGGCGAGATCGCCTGGAAGCAGAAGGACTGGGTCAAGGCCGGGCCGCAGTTCGAAAAAGCGCTGGGCGCGCGATGGAAGGACCCCGCCGCGCTGACCGCCGAGGACGAAGGCAAGCTGCTGCGCGCAGGCGTCGCCTACAGCCTGGCCGGCGACGACGCGGCGCTGACCCGGCTCAGCGGCCAGTACCGCGGCTTCTTCGAGGCGGCGCACAATCCCGAGGCCCTACGGATCGCGCTCACCGGGGTCTCCACCAACCGGCTCAGCGTCGCCGACTTCGGTCGGATCAGCGCCGACAACCAGGCGTTCACCGGCTGGGTCGACAGGATGAAGACCCGCTTCAAAACACCTCCAGCCCCAGCGGCGCCGACCCGGGCCGCCGCGGCCGCCGTTCCGGGCAAGCCCGCGGCGCCGGCCAAGCAGGCGCAGGCCGCAGCCCCCGGCGCCAAGGGCTGACCCCGCCGCGCCCGTCTTGCAACAATGCTGAACGGAACCGATGCTATGCGACGTGCGCAAAGCTGGGAGACTTCGCCATGATCCGTGCCCTGTCGGCCGCCGCATCGGCCCTGATCGTTGGCGTGGCGATGGCCGCGCCGGCCGGGAGCGCCGACGCCCCGTCCATGGCCCCGCCGCAGCGGGTCGATGACTTCCAGCTGACCGACCACACCCGCCTGGCCCAGCACCTCTATTACTATGGCTACACGCCCGCGGTCGTGGTGATGAGCCGCGCCAACGCCAGCGCCTATTCGCGGGGCGCCGACGCCCGGCTGCAGACGCTGGCCGATGCCTACAAGGACAAGGGCGTCGTCGTCTGGGCGCTGGATTCAAATCTGGCCGACAGCCGCGAGGCCGTCGCCGCCGAGGTCGCCAGGGAGGGCCTGCGCGTGCCCGTGCTGATGGACGAGCAACAGCTGGTCGGCGAGCAGCTGGGCGTGCAGCGCGAAGGCGAGGTCTTCGTGATCAATCCGAAGACCTGGACCGTGGCCTATCGCGGTCCGATGGACGGCCGCGCCAACACAGCGCTCGATGCCCTGCTGGCGGGACAGGCGCCGGCGCCCGTGCGCGTCGCCCTGACCGCCGGCAAGCCGGTCAGCTTCCCGCAGGCCGCGCACACCGCCGACTTCGCCAACATCTCCTATGCCAGGACCGTCGCCCCGATCCTCCAGGAAAAGTGCGTTTCCTGCCATGTGAACGGCGGCATCGGCCCCTTCGCCATGAACAGCTACGAGATCGTCAAGGGCTTCTCGCCGATGATCCGCGAGACCGTGCGCACCCGCCGCATGCCGCCCTATTTCGCCGACCCGCACATCGGGGTGTTCAAGAACGACCAGGGCCTGACCGCCGACCAGACCCGGCTGCTGGTCCACTGGATCGAGGCGGGCGCGCCGCGCGGCGAGGGGGCCGACCCCGTGCTGGCCAATGCCGCGCGGCACGCCCCGGAGTGGCCGACCGAGCTCGGCAAACCCGACGTGGTCGTCAACCTGCCGGCCTTCAAGGTCCCGGCCACCGGCCTCGTCGCCTACCAGAATCCGCTGATCGACAACCCGTTCAAGGAGAATGCCTGGCTGAAGGCGATCGCCATGCGGCCGGGCGACCGGCGCGTGCTGCACCATGTGGTCTCCAACCACGTCCCCGATGCGGCCGGGCCGGCGGCGGAGATTCCCGGCGGG
>JANXXA010000121.1 GCA_025350885.1 Phenylobacterium sp. | reverse complement strand
GTCGGTGGCGGTGCGCAGAATCTGGTTGGTCGGCAGGATCCCGTCCACCGATTGCTCCTTCAGGTACCCGTCAAAGTCGGTGACCTTCGCACTCCGCGTGGCGTCGGCGGATTTCCAGCTCTCGAAAGCGACCGACCCCGTCGGAGATTCAGCCGCAACCGCGGTGACGGGCGCAGCCATCGCGGCAAGCCAAAGGATTAAGGTTGGGGCTAACGATGCGCACACCGCCGTCGAGCGTCGCTTCACAAGCCAATCGCTGACATAGACGCCGCTCCCCCGAGCCCTTCGCACCGCCATTCCAGATGGTGCCCCAGAAACATACACGTATCAAGGTCTTAAATTGGCACTAGTGAGAGCGCGACTCAGGCCTTTCCTTGCATCCCCTGGAATGCTGAAGGCCTGGAGATAACCCTCGACCATCGAAAGCTTGAGATCGGTAGAGACACCGCCGAATTCGTGATCCGCACCGCCGCGCGAGGACGAAGAATCTGTCATGGAGCGATTTTACCATTGGTTGCTTTGAGACGTTTCAACCACTTCTAAGACAGTCCTTGAAGCCCTGCGGAAGCACCCTCGCCACCTCCCCCCTTCCCACCCCCCACGCCATGCCTTAGAACCCGCCCACCCCAGCAAAAACCCTCCCCCAGGAGCCCCCCATGCGCGTAGGCGTGCCCCGCGAGATCAAGCCGGACGAATACCGTGTGGGCTTAACCCCCACCGCGGTGCGCGAATACGTCAGCCACGGCCACGAGGTAATCGTCGAGGCCGGCGCGGGCGTCGGCGCGGGCTATCCGGATGCGGCTTACAAGCGGGCCGGCGCCGCCATCGCCCCCGATGCGGACGCGGTGTTCTCCGGCGCCGAGCTGATCGTCAAGGTCAAGGAGCCGCAGGCCGTCGAATGGGCCCGGCTGACCGACAAGCACATCCTCTTCACCTACCTGCACTTGGCGCCCGATCCGGCCCAGGCCGAGGGGCTGCTGGCCAGCGGCTGCGCCGCCATCGCCTACGAGACGGTGACCGACGCGAACGGCGGCCTGCCCCTGCTCGCGCCGATGTCCGAGGTGGCCGGCCGAATCGCCGTGTTCTCCGCCGGCGAGACCCTGCTGAAGCACAACGGCGGCATGGGCCTCCTGCTCTCCGGCGTCCCCGGCGTGCCGCCGGCGCGGATCGTGGTGCTGGGCGGCGGGGTGGTGGGCATGAACGCCGCGCGGATGGCCGCCGGCCTGGGCGCCGAAGTGGTGATCGTCGAGCGCTCGATCCCGCGCATGCGCGAGCTCGACAACATGTTCCAGGGCCGCATCCTCACCCGCTATTCCACCCAGGACGCGGTGGACGAGGAGATCCTCAAGGCCGACGTGGTGATCGGCGCGGTGCTGACCGCCGGCGCCTCGGCCCCGAAGATGATCCGCAAGGACGACCTGAAAAAGATGAAGCCGGGCTCTGTGCTGGTGGACGTCTCCATCGACCAGGGCGGCTGCTTCGAGACGTCCCGGCCGACCACCCACGCCGACCCGACCTACACCGTCGACGGCGTGGTTCACTACTGCGTGGCCAACATGCCAGGCGCCGCGCCGCGCACCTCGTCGGAAGCCCTGGTCCACGCGACGCTGTCGTTCGGCCTGGCACTGGCCGACCAGGGCCTGGACGCCCTGAACAGGAATAAGCACCTGGCCCGCGGCCTCAATGTGCTGAACGGCCAGGTGACCCATCCGGCCGTCGCCGAGGCGCTCGGCAAGCCGTTCGTCGATCCCTACGCGGCGTGGACTTAGAGGCTCCCCTTTCGGAAATAACCTCGTAACATTGGCGGCCACCCTTACGCGGTGAAGAACCGGAGGATCCCGATCATGTGCGACGACGACATCCACGTAGGCCTGATTCACGACCCCAGCGTCTCGCGCCGGACTTTTGGCCTGATGACCGCCGCCGTGGCCGGCCTCGGCTCCGCCGCGCACGCGCAGACCGGCGTCACCGAAACCGACGTCACCGTGCAGACCGCCGACGGCGCGGCCGATGCGGCATTGTTCTATCCGAGCGGCAAGGGGACCTGGCCGGCGGTGCTGATCTGGACCGATATCGCCGGTCTACGGCCGGCCTTCCGCGACATGGGTCGCCGGCTGGCGAGCCAGGGCTATGTCGTCCTGGTGCCCAATCCCTTCTACCGCTCGGTGCATGGCGTGGTGGCGACCCCCGGCTTCGACTTCGCCAAGCCTGAGGATCGCGCCCGGGTGATGGGCTATCGCCAGGCGATGAGCAATGACGGGATCGACCGGGACGCCGAAGCCTATATCGCCTTCCTCGACGCCCAGCCGCAGACCAATCGCCGCAAGAAGGTGGGCGTGCAGGGCTACTGCATGGGCGGTCCCTTGACCTACCGGACGGCGGCGAGGGTTCCCGGGCGGGTCGGCGCGGCGGCGACCTTCCACGGCGGCGGCCTGGTGATGAAGGACCACGCCGATCCGACGAGCCCGCACAACCTGATCCCCAAGATCAAAGCCTCGGTCTATACCGCCGTGGCCGACAATGACGACAAGGCCCAGCCCGACGCCAAGGATGTGCTGAAGGCGGCCTTTGCCACGGCCAAGGTTCCCGGCAAGGTCGAGGTCTATGACGGCTGCGCCCACGGCTGGTGCGTCAAGGGCAGCGCGGTCTACAACGAGGCCGGCGCCGAGCGTGCCTGGAGCGAACTGTCGGCGCTCTACAAGAAGGCGCTGAGCTAACCCAGGCGATAGCGCGCCAGCGCCTGGTAGTGCGGCTGCGCCTGATCGGCGATCCTGCGAAGGTCGTCGGTCAGGGCCCGCGCCTCGCCGCGCTCAGGAGTCTCGAACCCGGTGGAGCGCTCGACCGCCTCGTACCAGGCCGGCGCCCAGACCCCGTCGCTGTCGCGCGACCCCGCCGGCCAGCTCAGCATCGCCTCGTCAAAGGGAACATCGAGCGCCGCGCACAGCCTGGCCAGCGCGCGCGGCGGGTCGGCCAGCACATCGGCGCCTTCGACCACCGGCGGCGCGGCGCCCAGCCGATCGGCCTCACGCTCGAAGAGTTCGCGCTGCCGCACCACCCCGATGTCTTTCAGCGTCACCTCGGCGCGTTTGCGGACATAGGACGCCAGCACCTGCTCGGGATCGCGGATCAGGAAGGCGTTGCGGCAATCGGCCGTCCAGTCGAGGCCAAAGCCTTCGATCATGTGGTGGGTCATGTGTTTCTGATAGACGACCGGCGTGGGCGTCTCGCCAACGAGGTCCGCAGCCACCACGCGCCAGTCGCTCGGCTGGGACGCCAACACCGCCTCGCGCATGGGGTGCGCCAGGCCGGTTGCGGCCAGGTAGGCGGCGTAGAACGGCTCGTCGATCACCGTGCAGTCCGGACGGTTCTCGAAGCTGCGCATCATCGCGGTGGAGATGTTGCGCGGCCCCGACCACATGGCGATGCGGACGGTCAGGGAACCTGCGCGTCCTTCAGCGCCTCATAGAGCCCGCGCAGGCGCCCGGTCATCGGGCCCGGCAGGGCGTCCGACAGCGGGTGGCTGTCCACCTCGCGCACCGGCGTCAGGCCGCCGAAGGTGCCGGTGACAAAGGCTTCCTCGGCGGCGTGCAGGTCCGCCAGCGGAAAGTGGCCGAGCTCGAAGGGGATGGCGTGGTCACGGCACAGTCCGATCACCTTGGCCCGCGTCACGCCGTTGAAACAGAAGGTTCCCGAGGAGCTCCAGACCTTGCCGCCCCGCACCCAGAACAGGTTGGTGGCGTTGCAGCTGGAGACGTGGTCGCCCGGGTCCAGCATCACCGCCTCGTCGGCGCCGGCGCGGATGGCCTCCAGCAGGGCAGTGATCAGGTTCAGACGGCTGTGGCTGTTCAACCGCATGTCGAACATATGCTCGGGCGTGCAGCGCACGGAGGAGGTGAACAGGGACAGGCCCCGGGTCACGATCTCCGACGCGGGCTCCTTGTATTCAGCGGTGATGACGAGGGTGGGCTTGCCCAGCCAGTTGCGCGGGTCCTGGTTGGCGGCGGCCTTTTCGCCCCGCGTCACCATCACTCTCAGGTGCGCGCCGTGCGTCATGTCATTGGCTGACAGGGTGCGGCGGATCTCGGCGGTCAGAGCCTGCCGCGTGAGCCCGATCTCGAGCTCGATCTTCGCCAGCCCGGCGTAAAGCCGGTCGAGGTGGTCGTCGAGGAACAGCAGCGCGCCATGGTGCAGGCGCAGGCCCTCCCAGACCCCGTCGCCGAGCACAAATCCCGCGTCGAACACCGAGACCTTCGCCTCAGCCCTCGGCACAAGGGCGCCGCTGACGTAGATCTGCAGGTCCGCGTTGCGCGGATCGGCGGCAAAATCCTGACTTCCGGCCATGGCCCATCCTTCTATTTGGCGCCGCAGGTGGAGGCCAGAGCGGAGGAAGACCCATGACCAACGGGATCGGCGGATCGACGGCGCAGGCTGAACTCGCGAAGATGGCGCCCTGGCCCACGCCGGCGCCCGCCATCACGGCTGTCGAACGCGCCCAGCGGATGGCCCGGGCCCAGGCGCTGATGGGCGAGATCGGGGCCGACGCCCTGATCGTCGGCGCCGGCCCGTCGCTTCGCTATTTCACCGGTGTCGCCTGGAACCCCACCGAGCGGCTGGTGGCGATGATCCTGCCGCGTCAGGGCGGGCCGACGATGATCTGCCCGCGCTTCGAACTGGGCTCGCTGGACGCCGCGCTGGGCATCGACGCCGAGATCGTCCTGTGGGAGGAGCACGAGAGCCCCTATGCGCTCGCCGCCAGGGTTCTGGACGGCGCCGGCGCCGACAGCCTGGCCATCGATCCCGCCCTGCCGTTCTTCGCCTTCCATGGCCTGCGCCAGGCCGCCCCTGCCGTGACGCCGCTCGACGGCGCCCCGGTCATCGATGGCTGCCGGATGATCAAGTCGCCGGCGGAACTGGCCCTGATGAGCCAAGCCAAGGCCATGACCGTGGAGGTCCACGGCCGAGCCGCGCGCATCCTTGAGGCGGGGATCACCACCACCGCCGTTCACCGGTTCATCGATGCTGCGCACCGGGCTCTGGGGGCCGACGACGGCTCCTCGTTCTGCGCGGTGCAGTTCGGGGTGGCCAGCGCCTATCCGCATGGCCTGCCGGGCGAGCAGCGCCTGGCCACCGGCGAGATCGTGCTCATCGACACCGGCTGCAAGGTCCAGGGCTATAACTCCGACATCACCCGGACCTATGTGTTCGGCGAACCCTCGGCCGAGCACCGTCGGGTCTGGGCGGTCGAAAAACGCGCCCAGGCGGCGGCTTTCGCGGCGGTAAGGCCGGGCGTCCTGTGCGAGGAGATCGACGCCGTCGCACGCCGCGTGCTGGAAGCTGAAGGGTTCGGACCCGACTACGCCCTGCCCGGCCTGCCGCACCGCACCGGCCACGGCATCGGGCTTTCGATCCACGAGGCGCCTTACCTCGTGCGCGGCGACAAGACCCCGCTCGCGCCCGGCATGTGCTTTTCCAACGAGCCGATGATCGTCGTGCCGGAGGCCTTCGGCGTGCGCCTGGAGGACCACTTCCATGTGACGCAGGACGGCGCGGCCTGGTTCACTGAGCCGCAGGCCAGCCTTGACGCGCCGTTCGGTGCGGAGCGCTAGGCCGCGGCCCAGGCGCGGGGGTCGAGCGCCACGGGGTCGTCCAGCGCCATCTCGTCCCAGTCGAGGTCCGGGGGCGGGCTCATGGCGGCGGCGACGACGGCGGACATCTCGGCGGCCGAGGCCACGCCCACCAGCACCTGGGACGCCTCGGGCCGCGACAGCGCGAAGCCCAGCGCCGCCTGCAATGGATCGGACCGACCCTCGGCGATCAGCCGACGCGCGCGGCTGATCCGGCCGGCGGCGGCCTTCAGATGGTGGGGCGCCCGGTCGGGCGGCAGGAACAGCAGCCCGTTGAGGAAGATCGAGCGCAGGTGGACCTCGATCCCCAGACCGGCCAGTTCGGCCAGCGTGCCGTCGATCAGCAGGCGCTGGTCCAGCAGCGAGGCCGGGGCCTGCACGACGTCCGGCTTGAACCGCCGCGCCAGACCCACCGGATCGTCGGAGGCATAGACCGAGACGCCGATCTTCTTGCACAGCCCCTCGTCCCGAAGCTTGCGCAGGCGGTCCCAGAGCGCCGGGCCATGCGGGCTGAACAGGTCAGTGGCCGAGGGCGCCAGGATCGCATCGACGCAGGCGACGCCCAGCCGGGCGAACTGCGCGCGGATCTCGGCTTCGGCGAAGTCGGGACCACGGTCGGGCCGCACGGTGGTGACGGTCATGCGAAACGGGTTGGGCTTGGGCAGCACTTGGCCCAGGGTGAGCTCGGCGGCGCCCGAGTGGCGCCCTACCTCCAGCACGCCAAGGCCGTACCGGGCGGCGATGGCCAGGATTTCGCGGGCTTCGGCGTCGCGCGGGCGGCCCCGCACACCGGCCTGCTGGTCGAGGCCGAACTGCCCGGAGCCGAGGCCCAGCTTGTTGATCGGTGAGGTCATGGATGCGGCTGAGGCCTGGTGCAGTCCCTATGAGCCGCCATCTTGGGACAAGGATGCCTAAGAACTCGTATCCAGGGCCTTTCCGAGGGGTTAAATTCCGACCGTGCCACACTCCGCGAGACGGCCCTTGCCCCAGTGGCCCCTGTTCGGTCTGACCGACGACGTGAGGCCAGCCCTGCGCCAGGCGCGCGAGGCAGGTCTGGCCTGCGCGCTCGCGACCCTGGTCGAGGTGGAGGGCGGCGGTCCCCGGCCGGTCGGGACCCAGATGGTCTTCGCGCCCGGGATCACCGCCGGATACTTCTCCGGCGGCTGTGTGGAGTCCGACGTGGCCGACCACGCCTTCGCCTGCCTGGCGGATGGCATCCCGCGCAGCCTGGTCTACGGCCAGGGCAGCCCCTGGCCGGATATTCAGCTGCTCTGCGGCGCGCGCATCGAGATCTTCGTCGAACGCGTCGCCGCCGACGACCCTGCGCTCAGCGAACTGCTCGCCGCTCAGCTTGAGCGACGGCCGGTGGTCTGGGTCAGCGACGGCCTGGCGCGGGTATGCGCGACTGAGGTGGAGCCCTGGCCCGAGACGCGGCTGGTGCGCCGCCACGATCCGGTTCCACGCCTGATCGTCGTGGGCGGCGACCCGACCGCCCTGGCCATCGCCCAGTTGGGCGCGCAGAGCGAGTTCGAAACCACCCTGGTGCGACCCAAGGGTCCGCCGGACGGCCCGCCGATCCCCGGCGTCGGCTACCGGCGCGAAGAGCCGCAGCGCGCCTTCGCCGCCATCGGCGTTGACGCCTGGACCGCCATCGCCATCGCCACCCACGACCTGGAAACCGACCGCGCCGCGTTGCGCGCGGCGCTGCCCTCGGCGGCGAGCTATGTCGGCCTGCTGGGCGCCCGGCGCAGGATCGCCGACCGGCTCGCGCCGCTCCGCGCGGAGGGGGCGGCGCAGGCCGATTTTGCCAAGCTCCACGCCCCCATCGGCCTCGACATCGGCGGCAAGGCGCCGTGGGAAGTCGCCGTCTCGGTGATCGGCGAGATCATGGCGCTGCGCTATGCGCGCGCCAGCGGCAGCACCTCGACCACGGTTCCAGCCGAAGCGGCGCTCGCCCCCGGCAGCCGGCGCAACAGCGCATCGGACAGCGCGAAGACGCTGACCAGCGACGAGTCCTGATCGCCATAGGGCCGCACGATCACCGCGCCCTCGACATAGCTCAATCTGGCCCGCAGCCAGTGTTCGCGGGGGCCGTTGGCCGGCAGGTCGTCGGCAAGCCGCGCGGCGAGGGTCGCCGGGCCGCTCGCCGCGCCCTGATAGGCGTTGACGATGGGGCGCAGGAACATCTCGGCGCAGACAAAGGCCGAGGCCGGGTTGCCCGGCAGCCCCAGCAGCCGGCGGCCATCGCCCAGCACCCCGAAGAACGTCGGTTTGCCTGGCCGCACGGCGACGCTCTCGACGCGCAGCGACAGGCCAAGCGCCTGAGCGGCCGCGCGCACCAGATCGTGGTCGCCGACCGAAGCCCCGCCCACCGTCACGATCAGCTCGGCCTCAGCGCGGCTCAGGGCCTCGATCACCGCCTCGAAGTCGTCGCGCACCGGCCGGGCGCGCAGCGCCAGCCCGCCCCAACCCTCGATCATCGCGGCGATCGCCGGAACCCCGGAATCGTAGATCTGATAGCGCCCCGGCACGGCCGGCGCCTCGACGATCTCCTCGCCGGTGGAGATCAGCGCCACGCGCGGCCGGGCGTGCACCGCCACGTCCGCGCGCCCGGCCGAAGCCGCCAGCGACAACCGCCAGGGGTCGATCCGCTGGCCCCGCGCCAGCAGCGCCGCGCCGGCCTTGAAGTCGCCGCCCGCCGGCCGGACGTAGTGACCCGCCGCGACCTGGGGAACATGCACCGTGTCGTCCTCGCGCCGGGCGTCCTCCTGGATGACAATGGCGTCGCAGCCGTCGGGGAGCGCCGCGCCGGTGAAGATCCGCACCGCCTCGCCCGCGCCGACGAAGCCCTCATAGCCATGCCCCGCCGCGCTCTCGCCGACGATCCGCAAAGCGCCCGGCGTGTCGGCCCCGCGCATCGCCCAGCCATCCATGGCCGAGGCCGCGAACGGCGGCTGGTCGCGCACCGCCGCGATATCCTCGGCCAGCACCCGACCGATCGACTGGCCCAGCGGCACACGCTCGATGGGCCTGACCGCGATCTCCGCCAGCATGGCGGCGCGGGCGTCATCGACGGCCAACAAATTCATCTCTTACTCCGCTTGTCCCGCGAAAGCGGGAACCCAGGCTTCTCCCGGCGGGCAGACTGGCAAGCCCGCATTGGGAAAAAGCCTAAAAAACACAAGACACCTCAGCATAGAGCCATTTGGGACCCGGCGTTCGATTAACCTAAAAGTCGAGTCGGCCGGAACTCCGGTGCGAGAACGGGCGTCAGCGGCCCCGCGCGCGGTGTCTTGACGCCATCGCCCTGATCCGAAAGCGCGCGCCGAGTGGCCACTGAGCAAGCCTTGGCGCTGCGTCGGCAAGGTGCAGTTGTTCCGTTTTTGTTCTTGACGCCGCGCGACATTTGTGCGCTTGAGATACCTGTTGGCGGCTTCAAGCGTCGGCGGTAGCTTCGCCGCCGATGGTGACGGCGGCCCGAAGAGCGGAAGTGGAGGATGTTGATCGGTTCCTTGCGGAATCGAAGACCCTCACTGAGGGATTGCCGCCGTGGACGGACAGCCACATCCCCGGACGCCTGAACGCGGCGTGGCCTGTCGCGGATCAGGATGGCGTTATCCGCGAGGCAACTCGGCTCGCCCTAGTCTGCAAGGCCTCAGACCTCACATACCTGAGTGTGACGCTCATATTGCGCGGCAATCGGATCTACAGCGTGGACCTCGTGCCAGCGGGTCAGCGCAAGACGAACGGTCCAATGGCTCGCTATCTGGGACTTCCGCCAGTCGTGGTCGGGCCGCACTTCCACAGGTGGGAAGACAACCGGGAACACGCTCTAGCCAACGGGCCGGGAGACATGCCGCACCGCCGCGAGACGCCGCCCCTGCTTGTCCGCCTCCCGCACGCGCTGACGGCCCTCCGCCAAGCCACCAATATCACTCTGACCCCAGAACAGGCCTCGTTCGATGTGCCTCCGCAGGGTACACTCCCTTGGATGTTAGGAGGCTGACGCATGTTATGTGAAGACGTTCGCCTCGCCCTCGGGGAGGGGGAGATTTGCGAGGAGACGGATCGCGGCGCTCGCGTCACGACCCATTGCCTCTACCCATCATTCGATCCCGTCGATGTCTTCGTCACGCGCTTTGGCGCGGGCTTCATCGTGTCCGATGGGGGCGGCGCGGTCGCCTCGGCTTGGGTTCACGGTCGAGAAGAATTGTCGAAGGTTCTCAGCCGGGAAGCGTCCCGGTACGGCCTTTGGTGCAAGGGCGACACGCTTGAGTGCCAAGTGGACAGCATCGACTGGCTGCGGTCAGGAATCCTGGCAGTTGCGAACGCATCGGCGGCCGCCGCCAACTCCGCCCTGGAGCGCGTAGCGGTCGCTGCGGAGCGAGTGCTTGCCGAGAAGATTTACGAGGGCTTGCGCCGCGTCGCGTCAGCCGACAGCATACACAAGGAGTACGAACATCGGGGTTCCAGTGGGAAGCGCTGGCGGTTCGATTTTGGCGTGAACGCACCCAACGAATTGCTCTTGGTCAACGCTGTCGCCCCTCACCACGTCTCAGTGAGCGCCAAGTACGTCGCGTTCGCTGACACTCCCGCGAATGACGACCACGTTGCGAAGCTGGCCGTCTACGGGCGCAAACTCGAAACGGAGGACGCCGCACTCATCACGCAAGTCGCGACCCTCGTTCCCATTGGGACCGTCGAGGCCGGCATTCGACGGGTGCTGGCGCGATGACCGACGACGACCAGTTCACCGAAGGAGAAGCCGCTCGCAGGCGCGACGAGTTGATCAAACGCATGCTTGCCACCCCGCCGCAGCCTCGTACGGCCAAACCTTCAAAGTCGAGTCCGAAAGCTAAGCGGACGCCGGTTGAGGACGCTCATGACAAGCACGCCAACACGGATAGAGACTCTCACAACTAAGTCACCGCAGCTTCGCCTTTCGCCGCAGATATTAGATCTTTCGGACCTTCTGCTTCCGGCTACGCGGGTTTACGAGGCTGGTCATAGATGAGGCGCTTGCCGACCACGCCGGGCACCGCTTCGGCGGCCCGCATGGCGCCCGTCACGCCCATGTCGGCGCGGTTGCTGTACAGAAAGGCGAACTCAGCCACATCCGGCGCGCCGGAGTGCCGCGCTCAAACAGGCCGCCCGGGAAAGGAGGGCCGTTGTGAGGATATCGGTCTCAGAAGCCGTGCGGCAGCTTGAGGCGCGAGGGCTGCTTGAACGCGAGCGCCATGACCACTCCGAGCGGGTCATTGAGCACGTGGGACATCTTCTCGGTCGCGAACTGCCGGCAGACCTGGTCAGCTTCTATCGTGAACGGATCGCGCGCCTTGGCGGGTTCTATGCTCAGACGCCCGAGTGGAACGATAGAATGGGGTGGCGTTCGCCCGACAGTCTTGTGACCGAGTTATTGCTGGCTGACGCCGTTCCGCTCTTCGGCGACGGCTGCGGAAACCTGTACGGCCTGGATATCTCGCCCGGCGTCGAAGCGCCGGCCGTCTACTTCTTCGATCATGAGCGCAGCTACGAGAAGCCCGAATGGGCGGCAGGGTCATCCCTCGGCGCCTTTCTGCTGCTCTTGGCTGATAGTGATCGCGCGAACGCGGAACATTGGCCGTCTCGCTGGGAATTGAAGATCGATCCCGACATCGAGCGGTGCCCACGCGCCCCAGCCATATGGGCGACAGCCTAATACCAATCGCCCCTGACGTTGACTCAGGGATTCCCTTCGACGCCGAACCGTGATTCACGCTTCTCATTGCGAGGAGGGGATTGATGGCTTCGGTGGTTTTGCGGGACGACTTCGACGCGGTGTCGGTGCGTCGGTTGGCGCGGGATGCGGATGACGCTGATCAGGCGCGCCGGCTGC
>JANXXA010000084.1 GCA_025350885.1 Phenylobacterium sp. | reverse complement strand
TCCCCTTCGACACTGCGGGGTTCTCGTACGACACGGCCTATTCGGCTGCGCTCGGCGGAACGCTCGGCCGCTGGCACCTCTTCAGGTCGGGCAAAGACCTCGATGTCGTGTCGGATATCGGCGACGCCCCGGCTCGAGTCGATTTCACAGTGACCGACTTCGGCGGTTCCGGCTCCTTGCACGCCGTTCCGGAGCCGGCCATGTGGTCGCTGATGCTCGTCGGCTTCGGCGCCCTCGGCACGGCCCTGCGCCGTCCGCGTCGCCGGACCCATTTTGTGGCTGCGAAGACCTGAGTCCGGCAAACATCTGCCGACGCAGAATCGAGCGTCCGGCGGAAACTCGCGACGCCCACAGTCGTCGCAATGCCTACAACCGTTTGCGCCGCCGCCTGCGGGCCTCTTGGCGGGCGTTGGCAAGCGCGGACTCGTCGGGGCGCGCGGAGGTCAGGTCGGCCATCCGCCGGCGTGCGATGCGCTGCTCGAGCCAGGCGGCCAGGATCGCCCCTGCGATGACCGCGGCGATCGGATTGATCTTCAGGTCCCGGATCCAGGCCAGGACGACGTACAGGTCACCCATCGGCGCGCCTCCAAGCGCTGCACACCCCTCCTGAGGTTCAGTCTGGGGCGCCCGTGGACAAGGGCGCGTGAACAAACCTGGCTAACGGCGCGGGTTCGCCGCGACGGCGGCGGGCGCCGCCCTGTTCAGGGCGTTGGCGGGGCATCACTGGTCAGGGCGGGCGCCGGATCGGGGGCGCTTGCCACGGCCTCCACAGCCACGCCCTGCGCGGCCACGGGCTCGGCGGCTGACGCGGGCTCGGAGACCAGGGCGGACGCCACGGGGTCAGCCGTGGGCGACGGCGGGGCCGCGACGGGTGTCACGCGCGCGGCGGATCGCGGGGCGGGCTCGGCCCTGGCGAGCTGCAGGATGGGCTGCGCGGCGGCGACCGGCGGCGCGACGGGCGCTTCCGCAGCCGCCGCCACGACGGGCGCGACATCGGCGCTCTGGCGCAGGACGCCGTTGGCGAAGCTGCCAGCCGCCACCAGCACCAGGACCACGACCGCCAGCCGGCTGTTGCCGGGCGTGTGCGGCGGGATTGCGAGGCTGGCCATGTCTGCTCAACCCGGCTGGCGATGCCGGGTTCCCAGCTCGGGGTCTCCAGAGTGGGCGGGACGGTGCGGCCGGACCCAGGCCCGGCCGCACGCAGGCTCAGTGGCCCAGCGCGGCGTTGACCGCCTTGGCCTGGACGGCGCCCAGGTGCGAGGACAGCGCCCGGATGGCGTCGGTGGCGGCCCGCTCGATGGCCTGGGCCGACAGGTGCGGGGCCGGATCGCCGCCGTGGATCGCCAGCCACAGGGCGATGATCCATTCCGGGTCGTTGCGGTGAATGGCGACGATGGGCTTGTGATGGGCGACGCTCATGGGATCGGTCTCCGGATCTGAGTTGCAGGACACACCGCGACAGGGTGCGCCGCGATCCAACACGCCCGGCCGGCGCTGAGCTGTGACGCCGGTCACGCGTCGATGGTGTCGCTGAGCCGCCTGGGCACCAGCAGCAGGATCGGCAGGATCGCGGCGTAGAGGCCGATGGTCACCCAGAGCGTGGTGTTGTAGCCGCCGTGGTGCTGATAGAGGTCCGCCCCCCACAGGTCGCCGAACCGCTGGGAGATCCAGAACAGCGCCAGGAACAGCATCATCATCGTGCCCTCCAGACCCTTGGGGCAGGCGCGGATGGCCAGCGCGGTGAAGGCGGCCTGGCCGATGCCGCCCAGGAGGCCCATGGGGATCGCCGCGAGCAGCGCGCCTTGCGCCGAGCGGACGAACAGCAGCGAGACCATCTGCGGCACCGCCAGCACCGCCCCGATCCACAGCAGCGTCCGCAGCTTCACCCGCTGGGCGAGCCAGGCGTAGAGCGCATAGACCGGCAGGAAGCCGCCGTAGAAGATGGCGTAGAACGCCCCCACCTGGGCGTCGGAGGCGTGCAGGTCGTTGGCCAGGTGGTATTGCAGCGCCAGCCCCGCGCCCGGCCCGAACTGCCACAAGAGCTGGATCGCCAGCACCGGATAGATGGCCCGGGTGCGCAGCAGGCGTGCGATGTCAGCGCCCGGCGTCAGGCGATGCGGCTCCGCGCCGGCCCTGGCGTCGTCAAACAGCCGCCGGGGGCCAAAGGCGCCATAGGCGGTCACGGCCAGCATCAGCCCCGCGCCGACCAGGAACAGCACCCGCGCCGCGGTCGCCGCGCCCGCGCCCTCGAGCAGGCCGCTGAGCACCCCGCCGATCAGCGTGGCGATCACCTGTGGAGCGAGCATGGCGGCGTTCATCACCGTGCTCATCTGACCGTCCATGGCGTGGTGGCGTCCGACGCCGGAGGCCAGTCCCGCCGCGGCGCCGGCGACGAACTGCATCAGCACGGTGACCAGGAAGACGCCGACCAGCAGCATCGCATAGGTCGGCGGCGCGAAGGCCATCGCCGCATAGACCGCCGCGCTGGCCAGGCCAAAGACCACCAGGTGGCCCCGGTCACCGGTGGCGAACGGGCTCCAGCGGTCGCGGATGAAGCCGAAGACGAAGCCGGCGAACAGCGGGATCGCGACGATCAGGTTGAACCGCGCGGTCTCAGGCGCCGAGAGGTGCAGCCGGTTCTTGAGGAAGAAGATGATCGGCAGGCTGAGCACGCCGACATAGGGCGCGGCGAAATTGATGATCAGGATCGGCACGCCGGCGTAGGCCAGCAGCCGCAGGCGGCGGCCGCCTTCGAGAGGAACGATCGCTTCGGCGCTCATCCGGCGCGGCCGATGCTGCTGCCCATGATCAGTGTCTCCCCCCGACGACAGGCGTAGCGCGGGGTTGCGCCCAGCGAAAGGGGCCCTCGCGAAAAAGCATCCGGCGTTGAGTAAGAGGGTTGGGGGGCCTTGGGGAAAGGCAGAAAGCCCCGACGCTCGGGGGGCGTCGGGGCCTGGAGCCGCGGCGCCCTGGGCTTTTGGGCTGCGGCCTTGTGGTTAAGACGCCGACGATGCCGCCCACCCCTAGGTCGGTCGCAGCGGTGTCGCGGAATTTTCACATCGCGGGCGCCGGACGGCTGCGCGGGGCGGCGCGGCAGTGCTAGGCTGTGGGACATCGGCCCGGCTTGGGCCGCGGATTCTGGGGAGGCTTCGAGCATGGCTCGCACACGGATGGTCTCGGTTCTCGGCGCGCTGTCGCTTGGCGTCTGTTCGCTCCTGGCCGGCACGGCGCTCGCCGCCCCGCCCGCCAACCTGACGGCGGCGCTGGCCGACAAGGCGCGGCCGGCGGCCGATGTCGCCCGCGACGCGGCCCGCAGGCCCGCCGACCTGCTGGCCTTCGCCCAGGTCAAGCCCGGCCAGAGCGTCGCCGATTTCATGATGGGCGGCGGCTATTTCACCCGCCTCCTGGCCGCCGCTGTCGGCCCGACGGGCAAGGTCTATGCCTACCAGTCCGCCGAGTTCATCAAGTTCCGCGCGGCTTACGGGACCGAGCAGTCGGCCGCCGTGGCCGACTACAAAAACGCCGTGGCGCTGAACGGGCCGCTGTCGGCGACCGGCCTGCCGGCGGGGCTGGACCTGGTGTTGACCGTGCAGAACTATCACGACCTACACTTGAAGCCGTTTCCCGCCGGGACCGCGGCGAACGTCAATGCGCAGATCTTCAAGGCGCTGAAACCCGGCGGGCTCTATGTGGTGGTCGATCACGCCGCGGCGGCCGGCGCGCCGGTGGAGGTCGCCGACACCCTGCACCGCATCGACGTCGCCATCGTCAAGACCGAGGTCGAGGCGGCCGGCTTCAAGCTCGCAGGCGAGGACGCCATACTGGCCAATGCCGAGGATCCGCACACCGCCAACGTCTTCACGCCGGCAATCCGCGGCAAGACCGACCAGTTCGTGCTGAAATTCCGCAAGCCGAAATAGGCGCTCAGTTGGGGAGTCCGGCTCCGAACTTGGGTTGAATTGTCGGGCAAGTTCCTAAACTCTGTCATCAAGTCAGTTGAGCAGGTGTAGGTTGAGGTCTGAGGATGGCGTTGGCGAGGACGACGATTTTCCTGGCGATGGCGTTGAGGACGAGGCGTTTGGGTTTACCGGCGGC
>JANXXA010000062.1 GCA_025350885.1 Phenylobacterium sp. | reverse complement strand
TCGAACTGGTTGGCCCAGATCGCGCCGGCATGCTCCTTTGCATCAAGTTCCTTCGCCAGACGACCGGAATATTTGACGTAATTCATCTCGTTGGCATAGGGGACGGCATCGACCTCGACCAGGTCCGCGCCGTAAAGCGCGATGGCGTCCTTCTTTTCCTGGCTCTGGGTGCGCGGGATGACGATGGTGCAGCGGTAGCCCAGCGCCCTGGCGACCATCGCCAGGCCGATGCCGGTGTTGCCGGCCGTGCCTTCGACGATCCGCCCGCCGGGCTTGAGCAGACCCCTGGCCTCGGCGTCGCGAACCATCCACAGGGCCGCGCGATCCTTGACCGACTGGCCCGGGTTCATGAACTCGGCTTTTCCGAGAATTTCGCAGCCGGTCAGGGCGCTGGCCCGGTTGAGGCGGATCAGCGGGGTGTTGCCGATGGCGTCCAGGACGCTGCGCGCGATCATCATGACCGCTACTTAAGCGCCGCCGCGACGATGCGACAGAGGGATCAGGCCTTGGTCATCGAGAGCTGCACGACGTTCGTCCGCTCGGTGCGGAAGCCCGCCTCGCAATAGCTCAGGTAGAACTTCCAGAGTTTACGGAACCGCTCATCGAACCCCAGCGGACGAATGCCGGCCCAGGCGGCATCGAAGCTCTTCTGCCATTGCGCCAGGGTGTCAGCGTAATCGTGGCCGAACCGGTCGATCTTGGTCCAGATGAACCCGGCCTTGTCGGTCACCTTCTTGAGGCGCTCCTCGGAGGGCAGCATGCCGCCTGGGAAGATGTATTTCTGGATGAAGTCGGCGCGGCTGCGGTATTCCTCGAAATACTCGTCGCGGATGGTGATCACCTGCAGCCCCGCCTGGCCGCCGGGCTTCAGGGTCTCGTTGACCTTGTTGAAATAGGACGGCCAGTAGCGCTCGCCGACCGCCTCCAGCATCTCGATGGAGGCGACGCGGTCGAACCGGCCCTCGACATCGCGGTAGTCCACCAGCCTGATGTCGGCGCGTTCGTTGAGGCCAGCGTCGAACATCCGCTGCCGGGCAAAGGCGTACTGTTCCTGCGAGATGGTGATGGCGGTGACCTTGGCGCCCACCTCGCGGGCGGCGAATTCAGCGAAACCGCCCCAGCCGCAGCCGATCTCCAGGACGCTCTGTCCCGACTGCAGGTCCATGCTCTGGGCAAGGGCGCGATACTTGGCCGTCTGGGCCTGGGCCAGCGACTGGCCGGGGGTCTCATATTTGGCCGAGGAATAGGTCATCGTCGGATCGAGCCAGCGCGAATAGAACGCGTTGCCCAGGTCATAGTGGGCGTGGATGTTCTTGCGCGCGCCGTGGCGGCTGTTGGGGCGGAAGGCGTGGCGGATGCGGTTGATGGTCCAGGACAAGGGATTGCCCATGGTCACGTGATGCAGCCGGTTCCAGTTGGCGGCAAAGACGTAGAGCAGGTCCGGCAGATCGGGCGTATCGAACTCACCGGCCATGTAGGCCTCGGCAAAGCCGATATCCCCGGCCGCCAGGGCGCGGCGTATGAAGCGGAAATCATGGATGATCAGGCGCGCATCGGGGCCCGGTTCCGCGCCGTGAACGTGGACCTCTTCGCCGCTCGGCATGACCAGGGTGACCGATCCGATGACCCAGTTTCGGGCGATGATCCTCAGCGCGGCCCGGAATGTCGCGGGCGCGCCCCGCAAGGCCGGGAGGCGGCGAAACGCGCGGCGATCACCCGCGATGGCCGCAAGCGACAGACCTTGAGCCATACTCATGATCGGGGTCCCCAAGCTTCTACTGACACTGGCATATGATCCGCGAGTCTGCGCCCGGGTTCGGTCGGCGCATGGTCAATACGCACAGGCGGCGATGGCGGACGCGCCAGGTTGGGGGAATTGTGGCTTGTGAAGGCTGGCGGCGCACGCCACCTAAGCCGCGACCGTTGCACCGCCGGGGAGCGCCATGGCCGTCCTGAACCTTGAACGCTGGGGAATCGGCATCGGTGATGGCCAGCCGCTGCTGGTGATCGCCGGTCTGAACGTGCTGGAAAACGAGACCCTGGCACTGGATACGGCCTCCCACCTGCAGCGCGTCTGCACAGACCTGGGACTGCCCTACATATTCAAGGCCAGTTTCGACAAGGCCAACCGCTCCTCGATCACCAGCTATCGCGGCCCCGGCCTGGCGGAAGGTCTGCGCATCCTGGCCAAGGTCAAGGCTGAGTTCGGCGTACCGATCGCCAGCGACATCCACGAGATCGCCCAGGCCGAACCGCTCGCCCAGGTCGTCGACCTGTTGCAGATCCCGGCCTTCCTCTGCCGTCAGACAGACCTGGAGGTGGCCTCGGCGCGCGCGATCCACGCCGCCGGCGGCCTGCTGCATGTCAAGAAGGGGCAGTTCCTGGCGCCCTGGGACGCCCGCAACATCGTCGCCAAGGTCAAGGAAGCGGTCGGCGGCGCCGACATCACGGTGCTGTGCGAGCGCGGGGCGTCCTTCGGCTACAACAATCTGGTGGTCGATATGCTGGGCATTGGCGAGATGATGAAGCTCGGCGTGCCGGTGACCATCGACGCGACGCACGCGGTGCAACTGCCGGGCGCCGATCCACGGACGGGCGGGGCCTCCACGGGCGGCCGTCGCGACGGCGTCGCCGTGATCGCCAAGGCGGCCGTGGCCGCGGGGGTCGACGGGGTGTTCCTCGAGTTCCATCCTGATCCCGACAAGGCGCTCTGCGATGGACCGAGCACACTGCCGCTCGATGCGGCGGCGGGCCTGTTGTCCACCTTGAAGGCGGTTCACGCCGCCGTGCAGCCGGCTTGACCGCGCCCGCAACCCGCCGCACAGGCTAGGTCATGGATCTCTCCGCGCTCCAGCACCTTCTGGGCCTGGCGCCAGGCCGGCGCGTCGCCTGCGTCGGCGACCTGATGGTCGATCGCTTCGTCTATGGCGAGGTCAGCCGGGTGTCGCCCGAGGCGCCGGTGCCGGTGCTGGCCCGGTCGCGCGAACTGATGATGCTGGGCGCCGCGGGCAATGTGGCCCGCAACGTAGCCGCGCTCGGTGGCGAGGTCTCGCTGGTGGGACTGGTCGGCGGTGACGCCGAGGGCGCCATGGCCTTGCGGCTGGTGGGTGAGGAGGCCGGCGTCGAGGGCTATCTGGTCACCGATCCGGCCAGGCCGACAACGCTGAAGACCCGCTTCGTCTCCGGCGGCCAGCAGCTGCTGCGGGTGGACCTGGAGACCCATGAACCGGTCAGCGGCGAGGTCGAGCAGCGCCTGGTGCGGACCATCCGCGACGCGGCCAAGGGCGCCGGCGCGATCCTGCTCTCCGACTACGGCAAGGGCGTCGTCACCGAGGCGGTGATCGCCGTCTGCCGGGAAGCCGCCAGGGAGTCGGGCGGCAGCCTGGTGGTGGATTCCAAGGCCCGCTCCTTTGCCCGCTACGGCGCCGTCGATATGATCAAGCCAAATGCCGCCGAGCTGGGCCACGCCACTGACCTGCCGACGGAGACCGACGCCCAGATCGAGGCGGCGCTGGCGCGCGCGCTGGAGCTGTGGGACGCCAAGGCGATCCTGGTGACGCGGGCTTCCAAGGGGATCTCGCTGGCGGTGCGCGGGCAGGCCATCCGGCATTTTCCGACCGCGCCGCGCGAGGTGTTCGACGCCTCGGGCGCCGGCGATACGACACTGGCGGCTCTGGGTCTGGCGCTGGCCGCCAACGCGCCCATCGAGGACGCCATCGCCTTTGCTCAGCTCGCGTCCGGCGTGGCGGTGGGCAAGGCCGGGACCGCGACGGTCTCGCCCGACGACATGATCGAAGCCGCGCTCTCGGCCCACATGGCGCCCGCCGAGGCCAAGGTCGCCACCGCCCAGCGGATGGAACGCGAAGTCGAGCGCTGGCGCGCCAGGGGCCTGAAGGTGGGCTTTACCAACGGTTGCTTCGACATCCTGCACAAGGGCCACGTGGCCTATCTCAGCCAGGCGCGCGCCTGGTGCGACCGGCTGATCGTCGGCCTGAATTCCGACGCCAGCGTGCGCGCGCTGAAGGGCGAGGGCCGCCCGGTCAACGACCTGGAATCCCGCGCGCTGGTGCTGGCGGGCCTGGGCTCGGTGGATCTGGTGGTTCCCTTCGACGAGGACACGCCCGTCAAGCTGATCCAGGCGGCCCGCCCCGATGTGCTGGTCAAGGGCGCCGACTATGCCGAGAGCGAAGTCGTCGGCCACGATCTGGTCAAGGGCTGGGGCGGGGAGGTGAAGCTCGCCGCCATCGTCGAGGGCTATTCCACCACGGCGGCCATCGCCCGGATGAAGGTTGCTCGCCCATGACTCAACGCCGCATCGCCTTCGTCACCGGCGGCGCCGGTTTCATCGGCTCCAACATTGTCGCCCGGCTGGCGGAGGACCGTTCACTGGACGTGGTGGTCTGCGACCGGCTGCGCGAGGCCGAGCTCGGCAAGTGGAAGAACATCGCCAAGCACCCGATCGGCGACTTCGTGGCGCCGGACGACATGTTCGCGTGGCTGGAGAAACGCTGGCGCGACATCGAGGTGGTGGTCCACATGGCCGCCGTCTCCTCGACCACCGAGCCCGACGCCGACAAGATCGTCCATTCGAACTTCACATTGAGCCGCGACCTGTTCCGCTGGTGCGCCGATCGCCAGCGCCGGTTCGTCTACGCCTCGTCGGCGGCGACCTATGGCGATGGGGCCAACGGCTTCGACGACGATAACGATTATGAGGCGCTGGCGGCGCTGCGGCCGCTCAACACCTATGGCTGGTCGAAGGCCACCTTCGACCTCTTCGCCGCGCGCCAGGCGCAGCGCGACTACGCCCCGCCGCAGTGGGTGGGTCTGAAGTTCTTCAACGTCTACGGACCCAACGAAGATCATAAGCACTCGATGAAATCGGTGGCCTCGCAGATCTGGCCCCATGTCCAGGGCGGTCACGGAGTGCAGCTGTTCAAGAGCTATCGCCCGGACGTGCCCGACGGCGGCCAGAAGCGCGACTTCGTCTATGTGCGCGACGTCGCCGATGTCACCGAGTGGCTGGTCGGCAACCCGCAGGTGATCGGGATTTTCAACCTCGGGTCCGGGACGGCGCGATCCTTCGAGGATCTGGCGCGCGCGGTGTTCAAGGCCGCCGGCAAGCCCGCGCGGATCGACTACACGCCGATGCCGCCGGCGATCCGCGATAAGTATCAGTATTTCACGCAGGCCCGGATGGACCGGCTGGCGGCCGCCGGTTACGCCAAGCCGATGACCGGGCTGGAGGCGGGGATCGGCGACTATGTCAGCGCCTATCTCAGCCAGCCCGACCCGTACCGCTAGCGGTGGCGCAGGCCCAGCCGCGAACCCGGCGATGGCTGGGGCTCGGGCTCCTGCTGGCGGTCGCCGTTCTGGGATCCGGTCTGGTGATCTTCCGCGGTGACCTGATCCGCTATGCGCTCGATCCCAAGACCCCGTTCCAGACCTATCGTCCGCCGGCGGCGCCGGTCTATGCGCGGCGCGAGGCCTGGGCGTTGATGCCGACGACGCCTGGCGCGCCCACCGCCGCCGATCCGGTGGCAGACGTGTTCTTCGTCTCGCCGACCACCTTCGAGGGCGGCAAGGACTGGAACGACCTGATCGGCAACGCCAGATCCGATCGCATCTTCCGCCGGGTGATGGCCCCCAACTATGCGGGACCCTTCGTGCGGGTGGGTCGGATCTTCGCGCCGCGCTATCGCCAGGCCGGACTCTATAGCCTGCTGACCCTCAGCGAAGACGCGCGCGACGCCCGCAAGTTCGCCTACGGCGACATCCGCCAGGCGTTCGGTTATTGGCGCGACCATCACGGCGCGCCTCGCCCGTTCCTGATTGTCGGGGTGGAACAGGGCGGGACCCTGGCGGCGCGGCTACTGGCCGAGGAGGTGGCTCCCGACGCCGCGCTGCGCGCGCGCCTGGCCGGGGCCTATCTGATCGAGACGGTAGTTGCGGCCGCAAACCCGCCGCTCGCGCCCTGCGCGCGCCCGGGCCAGCCCGGCTGTCTGGCCGCCTGGATCAGTGTTGCGCAGGGAGAGATCGGCCGCGACCGACTGCTGCTCGACCGGGCGCTGGTCTGGGACGCCGAGGGCGAGCTGCAGAACCTCAAAGGCCCGGCGCTTTGTTTCAACCCGATCCTCGGCGCGACAACGGGAGAGCCCGCGCCGGCGCGGCTGCATCAGGGCGCGGCCAACGCCACGGGCCTGGAGTGGGGAGCCCGCCCGGCCTTCCTGGCGCGTCAGGTCGCCGCCCGTTGCCAGGGCGGCGTGTTGCGGGTCACCGTCCCGAGGTCGGCCTTGCTGAAACCTTCAGGCTCATGGACCGAGCAACGGATGTCGCCGGGCTTCAACTTGTTCTACGCCGACCTGGAGAGCGACGCCCAGGCCCGCGTCGCGGCCTTGACCCGCCGGTGAGCCCGCTGTCCTCGTAGCGTCGAGCTCACAAGGAGATACGCCATGGCCGAGGCCAACCGTCAGATCGTCCTGGATCGGCTGCCGCAGGGCGACAGGCTGGCGCCTGATCACTTCAGGCTGGCCGAGGCAGCGATACCCCAGGCGGGCGAAGGTGAGGTGTTGCTGCGCACCCGCTACATCTCGCTCGACGCCGCCAACCGGGCCTGGATGCAGGGCGCGACCTACCGCGCTGCGTTGAGCTCGGGCCAGGTGATGGCCGGTGGGGCGCTTGCCGAGGTGATTCAGTCCAACGTCGCCCACCTGATGCCCGGCGATGCGGTGTTCGCCGACACCGGCTGGCAGGACTATGCGGTGCTGTCCGGCAAGCGCCTGGCGAAATTGCCCGACCTCGAACCCATGACCCATCTGCTGAGCGTCTTTGGCGTCGCCGGCCTCACCGCCTATTTCGGTTTGCTGGAGTGCGGCAAGCCCAAGGCCGGCGAGACGGTCGTGGTGTCGGCGGCGGCGGGGTCGGTGGGCTCGATCGTCGGCCAGATCGCCAAGCTGAAGGGATGCCGGGTGATCGGCGTGGCGGGCGGGGCCGAGAAGGGGCGCTGGCTGGTGGATGAACTCGGCTTCGACGCGGCGATCGACTACAAGGCTGGCGGCCTGCGCCAGCAGATGAAGGAGGCCGTGCCCGAGGGCATCGACGTCTATTTCGACAACACCGGCGGCGAGATCTTCGAGACCTGCCTGTTCGCCATGAAAAACTTCGGCCGCATAGCCTGCTGTGGCGCGGTCTCGCAGTACGATGGCGCCGCCCCGCCCCACGGCCCGCGCGGCATCCCCGGCCTGATCGTCACCAAGCGCCTGACCCTGCGCGGCTTCGTGGTGATGGACTTCGAAGACCAGCGCGCAGCGGCTCTGAAGGACTTGCAAGGCTGGGTCGCGTCCGGCCAGATCAAGGTCCAGGAAGACATCATCGACGGTCTGGAGAACACGCCCGCCGCCCTGATCGGACTGCTCAACGGCGAGAACCGCGGCAAGCGGATGATCAGGGTGCGGTGACCGCAGCTTCCGGCCCCGCAGCGGGAACGGCGTCCTCACAGGCGAACGAAATGACGACGCGCATGCCCATTCCGGGCGCGGACTGAACGTCGATCCTGGCCCTGGCGTTCTGCAGAAGTGAGCGGACAATCAGCGCCGAAAGCTTGCCGGGCTTGGGCCATGACGCGCCTTCGGGAAGACCTACGCCGTCGTCGGCGACGACCACGCGACAGCCGCGGGGCTCGGTCGTGCTGTGCAGGGTTATCGTGCCGCCGTCCCGGCCCTCAAAGGCGTGCTTCAGAGCGTTTGTCAGCAGCTCATTGACCACCAGACCGGCCGGCATGGCGACATCGATCGACACGGGCCAGGTGTCCACCTTCAGATCAAGGCGGATGCCCTCGACGGCGTGCGCCCGCATGACCGCGGAGGCGACCTCGCTCAGGTAGATGCCAAGGTCGACGGAATCTCGCGATCCGTCCAGGGTCAGTGAGCGATAGAGAAGTCCCAGGGCCTCGACCCGTCCCGCCAGCCGATCAAAACCTTCGCCCGTAGAGCGGTCGGAGACACCCTTCGCCTCCACCCGGATCAGGGCCGTGATCATTTGCAGATTGTTTTTCACCCGATGCTGCAGCTCCTGCAACTGGGTGTCCTTTTCCCGGACCTGGCCTTCGAGGTCGTCGAGGATGGAGGTTTCGCGACTGGCTGTCGCCACCAGGGCGACCAGGCGGAAGGCCGGGATCCCCTCGTCGTCCTCGATGATGTTCGACCACGCCTCGACGAAGGCGACGCCTTCAGGATGCGGCACCTTGAAGGAGCCGACGTAGTCCCGCTCCTCTATCACCACGCGACCCAGCGGTCTCGAGTCCTGCGGCGCGGTGGCTTCGCCGGGCAACCGATGCCAGCCCTCACCGATGATTTCCGCTCCAGGCTGTCCAGTCAGTCGTTCGAACTCGATGTTGACGTAAACGACCCGCTCGGACGAGCTCAACTCGGAGACCGCGATGGCCACGGGAACCTGGTCCAGAAACTGTTTGAATCGATCGCTTCCCAGGGCGCCGGCCAGGTCTGGCGTGTCCAGTAGCTGGCCGATGCCGCTTGGGGTTTCGTCGGGAGACATCTGGCTCCAATCTTAAGCTGCGAAGGAGGTCCGAGGCTCTGCCGCGGGCACCCCGCACCACAACGGCTGGCGCGGCTAAGCGTTGCCTGTCTCAGATGAAGGCGCAGCACATCATCGACGGCCTGGACAACTTGCCCGCCGCCCTGATCGGACTGCTCAAGGGCGAGAACCGCGGTAAGAGGATTGTCAGGGTGTGGTGACCGGCCGTCAGTCACATTTGCCCCATACGCGAAATCCCCGAGCAAATCTCAGGCATCCTGTGACCCAGATCACAGCAGGCGCTGAAAATTCTTGCTCAACAGAGAACGACGTTCTTAAGTGACGTATCAAAGTGGCGGATGGCGGCCGAGCAGGCGCGCCATTGGCTGGGGCAGCGGAGATGGTGACATGACGAAAATTCTGAAAGCGTGCTTGGCCTCGGCGGCAATACTCATCGGCGCGGCGATCAGCGGCTCAGCCGCAGCCACCACGATCAACTTCGACACCCTGGGCGACGGGGTCGTCGTAAGCACCCAGTACGCGGGCGTCACCTTCTCGTCCGATCCAGGCGAGGTGATCCGCACGACAGCCCAGGTCCCACCCTATCTGACCTCCGCGCCCAATTTCATCTGCACGGGGCCGGCTGCGGGCGGCATTGACTGCACCCGCAGCGTGATCCTCGACTTCGCCGGGCCGGTCAGCGGCCTGAGCTTCCACTATACCGGCGCCGACAGATTGGGCAGCACGTTCAACGTCGATGTGTTCCAGAGCTTTGCCTATTTCGGCTCGACAACCTTTACCAGCAGCGCCGGCCTTCTGGCGTCGCAGCTGGCGGACCTGACCAGCTATTCCAACATCACCCGCATCTCGATCAACACGCTGACTGATCCGGCAGGCCTTGGCTTCGACGACTTTACCTTCACGCCAGGAGGCGGGTCGCATGGTGTTCCGGAGCCGACCGCCTGGGCGTTGATGATTGCTGGCGTCGGTCTCGTCGGGACGGCGCTGCGTCGGCGCCGAGATCGCGCGCTTATCGCCTGACCCTGCCGTTCGCTCAGGCTCAGCCGGCGTCCCTCAACCCTAACCCGGCCTTCCAGTCGAACAGGTCCTGCAGCACCCTCAGCGCCAAACCACGGTCGGACTTGAGATCCGGGTCGCGGCCGACGATCAGGCGGGCGTCGTCGCCGGCGGCGGCGATCAGGTCGCGGTGGGTGAAGGGGTCGGCGAAGACGTAGTCGGGGAAGCCTGACTGCTTGAGGCCCAGCGCATCGCCGCCGCCGCGCAGCTCCAGGTCGGTTTCGGCGATCGCGAAGCCGTCGTCCGTGCGCCGCAGGATGTCGAGCCGCCTTTGGGCGGTTTCCGACAGCGGCGCGTCGTAGAGCAGCACACACGCGCTTTCCTGGCGGCCCCGGCCGACCCGCCCGCGCAGCTGGTGTAGCTGCGCCAGGCCGAAGCGCTCGGCCTGTTCGATCACCATGATGGTGGCGTTGGGGACGTTGACGCCGACCTCGACCACCGTGGTCGCCACCAGCACCGAGAGCCGGCCGTCGGCGAATTCGGCCATCACCGCGTCCTTGGCCGCGGGCGCCATCCTGCCGTGGATCAGGCCGACGCTGGGACCGATGGTGGCTTGCAGTTCGATGGCCCGGGTCTCGGCGGCCTTGAGATCGATGAATTCGGACTCCGACACCAGCGGGCAGATCCAGAACGCCTGGGCGCCGGCCGACACCGCCTCGCGCAGGCGCTGCTCGACCTGGCCGATGCGGGTCATCGGCACGGCGCGGGTGGCGACCGGCGTGCGGCCGGGGGGCTTTTCGTCGATCCGGCTGACGTCGAGGTCGCCATAGACGGTGAGCTCGAGCGTGCGCGGGATCGGGGTGGCGGACATGGCCAGCAGATGCGTCCCCCAGCCCTTGGTCTGCAGCCGCTGGCGCTCGCTGACCCCGAACCGGTGCTGCTCGTCGACCACAGCCAGCTGCAGCTGGTGAAAGGCGACGTCGTCCTGGAACAGCGCGTGGGTGCCCACCGCCACCTTCACCGCGCCACTGGCCAGAGCGCGCAGCTTCTCGGCCCGGGGGACGCCCTTGTCGCGACCGGTCAGCAGGATCACGCCGACGCCGTGAGTGGCTAGCGGGCCTGAGAGGGTTTCGTAGTGCTGGCGGGCGAGGATTTCGGTCGGGGCCATCAGCGCGCTCTGACCGCCACCTGCGGCGACGTCGGCCATGGCGCACATGGCTACGACGGTCTTGCCGGACCCGACGTCGCCTTGGATCAGCCGGCTCATCCGCTCGCCGGTGGCCAGGTCCGCGCGGATTTCGGCCAGGGACCGGTCCTGGGCGCGGGTGAACCGGAACGGCAGGTCGGCGCGAATCTTCTCCGCGACCTGGCTGGCGGCGACCCTGGCGGCCGGCTCGCGTCGTCGCTCGGCGCGGCGCTGCGCCATGGCCAGCTGCTGGGCCAGCAGTTCGTCATAGGCCAGGCGACGACAGTGCGGACTGCTGGGCGAGAGATCGGCCTCGACCTGCGGCTCATGCAGACGCGCCAGCGCCGCGCGGAAGGTCGGGAACCGTTCGCGCGCCAGCCAGGCCGCGTCCTGCCACTCCGGCAGCTCCGGGATGCGGTCCAGGGCCTCGCCCACGAACCGGCGGACACTGCGGGCGGGCAAGCCTAGCGTCGCCGGATAGATCGGCTCGATGTCGGGGATGTCGCCGGCCTTGTCGGCCGCCAGCAGGTAGTCCGGATGGACGATCTGCCACTCGTCGCGGAATTGTTCGACCTTGCCGGAGACAACCCGCAGGGCGTTGGCCGGATGGCGCTGTTCCAGACCCGACCCGAAGGCGCCGAAGAACACCAAGCTGATGAACCCGGTCTGGTCGAAGGCGCGGATGCGCCAGGGCTGCGCCGGGCCGCGGGGCCGCTCCACGCCGGCGATGGTCACCTGGAAGGTCATCACCTGGCCGTCGATGGCGCTCGAGACGGTGGCCGGGGTCCGGCGGACCAGCGAATGCGGCTTCAGGAACGCCACGTCGCGGACGATCGGACCCGCCAGCTTCTCCAGCATCGGGGCCACGCGCGGGCCGACCCCCTTCAGCGAGGTGACCGGCGCATAGAGCGGGAACAGAATCTCGGGCCGCATGGCTCCACCATAGCCGACTGGCGCGATCCTGGCTGGCAATGGGGCGCCGCGCGCTCTATATCGGCGACCTCTCGATGACTGACATGGACGACGCCCGGCTGAAGAAGCTGAAATTCCGCGCCTGGCGCCGGGGTTTCCGGGAAGCGGACCTCATTCTGGGGCCGTTCGCGGATCGGCATGTCTCGACGTTCTCAGCCGCCGAGCTCGACAGGTTCGAGGTGCTGCTCGATCAGCCCGACCACGATCTCTACGCCTGGATCATCGGGACCCTGCCGACG
>JANXXA010000051.1 GCA_025350885.1 Phenylobacterium sp. | reverse complement strand
GGACCGAGAGCTCGAGCTCGTCGACCTTCTTCAGCAGCGCCGGGTTGAACGGCAGTTCCGGCTTGGCCTCGCCCTCGACCTTCTTCTTCGGCTCTTCGAAGGTGATGAAGATCTGCAACTGGTCCTGCAGGATGCGCGCGGCATAGGCCACGGCGTCCACGGGGGTCACCGCGCCGTTGGTCTCGACCTCCAGCACCAGCTTGTCATAGTCGAGGCTCTGGCCCTGGCGGGTCGGCTCGACGCGATAGGCGACGCGCTTGACCGGGGAATAGAGCGCATCGACGGCGATCAGGCCGATCGGGGCGTCTTCCGGACGGTTCATCTCGGCCGGCACATAGCCCTTGCCGGTCTGGACGGTGAATTCCATGCGCACCTGGGCGCCGTCGTCCAGCGTGCAGAGCACATGGTCGCCGTTGAGGATCTCGATGTCCGACGGCGCGTCGATCTGGCTGGCGGTCACCACGCCCGGGCCGGTAGCGCGCAACGTCATGCGCTTGGGCCCCTCGGCGTGCATGCGCACGGCCAGCTGTTTGATGTTCAGCACGATGTCGACGACGTCCTCGCGGACGCCCTCAAGCGAGGAGAATTCGTGCACGACGCCGTCGATCTGCACCGCGGTCACTGCGGCGCCTTGCAGCGATGAGAGCAGTACGCGGCGCAGGCTGTTGCCCAGCGTCACGCCAAATCCGCGCTCCAACGGCTCGGCAACCATGCGCGCCTTGCGGTTGGCGTCGGCGCCCAGTTCAATCTGCGGCTTTTCGGGACGAATAAGCTCGTTCCAGTTTCGTTCGATCACGGATGGTTGTCCCTTGAAACGCAGGATCGCCGGCCGCCATTCGCGGTCCGGCGCAGGGAAGTACGGTACTTGGTACTCTAGACGCGCCGGCGCTTGGGGGGCCGGCAGCCGTTGTGCGGAATCGGCGTCACGTCGCGGATGGTGGTGATGGTCATGCCCACCGACTGCAGGGCGCGAAGCGCCGACTCACGGCCCGAACCGGGACCCGAGACGTTGACTTCCAGCGTCTTGACGCCGTGCTCGGCGGCCTTGCGGCCCGCGTCTTCGGCGGCCATCTGCGCGGCATAGGGCGTCGATTTCCGCGATCCCTTGAAGCCCATGGTGCCGGCGCTGGACCAGGAGATGGTGTTCCCTTGCGCGTCGGTGATGGTGATCATGGTGTTGTTGAACGAGGCGTTCACGTGCGCCACGCCCGAGGTGATGTTCTTGCGCTCGCGACGTTTGACGCGCGCCGGTTCCTTGGCCATCGACTAAGCTCTCTTACTTCTTCTTGCCGGCGATCGGCTTGGCCGGACCCTTGCGGGTGCGGGCGTTGGTGTGCGTGCGCTGACCCCGGACCGGCAGGCCCTTGCGGTGACGCAGGCCGCGATAGCAGGCCAGGTCCATCAGGCGCTTGATGTTGATCGAGGTCTCGCGGCGCAGGTCGCCCTCGACGGTGAAGTCGCGGTCGATGGTCTCGCGGATCTGCAGCACTTCGGCGTCGCTCAGCTGGTTGACGCGACGGGCGTCCTCGATGCCGACCTTGGTGACGATGTCCCGCGCCTTGGCGGGGCCGATGCCATGGATATACTGCAGCGCGATAACCACGCGCTTGTTGGTGGGAATGTTGACGCCAGCGATACGGGCCACGTGAATCTCTCCTGGTCACGCAACGAAGCGCGAACGGCGCCCCGGCCACTTGCCCCGAAGGTCAAGCCGGTTCGTCCTTCGCGCTCTTTCGCGGAAGCGCCTCGTTATAGGGATCGTTGCGGTTCCGTCAACACCGGAAACGCCCAATTTTGAACGGAAAAGGCCGGGCGCAAGGGAGACTCCCCGCCCGCGTGGGTCGGCGTCGAGCCCCGCAGTATTGTGCCGGGGCGCAGGCAACAAAGCACGAACCGCGTGCTGGGGGCAAGATGGTCGCCGCCGACCGCACCCCCGAGAGCAATTGGCCTACATGGCAGGATGTGGCCTAGGTTCGCCACATGGGACTATTGACCTTCAGCATCAACCTTACCCTCGACGGCTGCGTCGATCACCAGGAGGCAATTGCCGACGACGAGACGCACGCCTTCTTCACCCGCCTTATGGACGAGGGCGGGGCGATGCTGTGGGGTCGCGTCACCTACGAGATGATGGAGATCTACTGGCCGGCCGTCGCTCGCGGTGACGAGGATGCGCCGCCGGCGATACGCGAATGGGCGGTCAAGCTGGAGGCCAAGCCGAAGTACGTCGTGTCGTCGACGCGAAAGGCCTTCCCGTGGACCAACAGCCACCACATCGCCGGCGACCCGAGCATAGGCGTGCAGAGGCTTAAGGACGCGACCCCGGCCGGTGTG
>JANXXA010000594.1 GCA_025350885.1 Phenylobacterium sp. | reverse complement strand
CCAGTCGAGCATCAGGGCGTCGCTGTAGCCCGCCTTCTCTGCGGCGTGTTTGGAGATGGTGCAGATCATGTAGAGGCCGGCGGCCTTGGCGTGGACCGGCTCGGTCTCGGGCGAGGGGCGCTTGTATTTGGCCCAGCACATGCGGATGCCCTTGGCGCGTTCCGCCGGGCTGAAATAGCTTGGCCAGTCCCACACCGCGACCGCCACATGTATCCTGGTGTTCTGGGCCGAGACCCCGATCATTTCCGATCCGCGCCAGGCGATGGGCCGCAGGTAGGCGTCGGTCAGGCCGTTCTTGGCGCAGGTGTCCTTGCAGGCCTGGTCGATCTGGGCCACCGTGAACGGGATTTCCATGTCCAGGATCTCGGCGGACTTGAAGAGACGCTCGGTGTGCGCCGTCAGCTCGTAGATCTCACCCCCATACATCCGCTCTCCCTCGAACACGGCCGAGGCATAGTGCAGGCCGTGCGTCAGGACGTGGACCGTCGCCTCGCGCCAGGGCACGAACTGGCCGTCCAGCCAGATCCATCCATCGCGGTCGTCGAAGGGAACGAGAGACATGAGAGGGTGACGTCCTTTCAGCAGTCTCTTCTTGAAACCTCCGTGGGCGTCCCCGTCAAACAAAATGGGGGTCTGCGGTGAGCGGGCCGGCGCGGACGCGGCACCTGCTGATCGTCGACGATGATGATCGTATCCGTGACCTGCTGAAGGAATACTTGGCCCGCGCCGGCTTTCGGGTGACGGCGGCGGCCGGCGGGGCGCCGGCACGGCGACTGCTGGGGGCGATGGATTTCGATCTCGCCGTCTTCGACGTGATGATGCCGGGCGAGGACGGGTTCTCGCTGACCCGATGGCTGCGCGACCAGAAACCCCCTGCGGGCCGGACGCCGGTGCTGATGCTGACCGCCATGGGCGAGGCCGCCGACCGGATCGAGGGTCTGCGGCTCGGCGCCGACGACTATCTGGCCAAGCCCTTCGAGCCCGAAGAGCTGCTGTTGCGCATCGAGGCCATCCTGCGCCGCGCCCAGGACCGGCCCGCGCCCGGCGGGCCGCTGTCGCTGGGCCGCTGCAGCTTTGATCCGGACCGCGGCGAACTGACCTGCGACGGCGCGCCTGTGCGGTTGACCGAGGCCGAGGTGGCCCTGCTGCGCCTGCTGGCCAGGAGCCCCCATGTGGCTGTCGAGCGGCTGGAGCTGGCGCGCGGCGCCGGCGATCCCTCGGGCCGCGCGGTGGACGTGCAGGTGACCCGGCTGCGGCGCAAGATCGAGGCCGATCCCAAGGCCCCGCGTTACCTGCAGACGGTGCGCGGCGTCGGCTATCTGCTGGCGCCGGACTGATGCGTTTCTCATCGCGATTGGTGGGACGCTGGCTCAGGCGGCAGATGCCGAAGACGCTGTTCGGCCGCTCGCTGCTGATCATCGTCCTGCCGGTGGCGATCATGCAGATCGCGGTCACCTATGTGTTTTTCGACGCCCATTGGCAGACGGTCACCAGCCGACTGTCCGAGGGCCTGGCCGGCGACATCGCCTGGGCGGTGGAGAGCTATCGCGACGACCCGACGCCGGCCGCCTTCGCCAGGCTTTCCAAGCGGGCCGAGGATTCCATGAGCCTGTCGATCGCCCTGCAGCCGGGCCGACGGCTGCCCGCCGGGCGGCGCGACGCCCCGGTGCTGATCCAACCGTTCGTGGCCCCGATCGACCAGCTGCTGCAGCGCGCGCTGTCAGAGCGTCTGGACCAGCCGTTCTGGTTCGATACCGCCCGCTATCCGGCCTATGTCGATATCCGTGTTGCGGTCCCAGGCGGGGTGATGCGGGTGCTGGCGCCGCGCGACCGCGCCTTCGCCACCCAGGGCCATATCTTCGTCTTGTGGATGACCGTGGCGACGATCCTGCTCACCGGCATCGCCATCCTGTTCATCCGCAATCAGGTCCGCGCCATCGAGCGGCTGGCCAATGCGGCGGAGGCGTTCGGACGCGGCGGCGACGTGCCGGCGTTCAAGCCGCAAGGCGCCCGGGAGGTGCGCCGCGCGGCCACCGCCTTCCTGGCCATGCGCGCCCGCATCCAGCGCCACATCGACCAGCGGACAACCCTGCTGGCCTCGGTCAGCCACGACCTGCGCACGCCGCTCACCCGGCTGAAGCTGGCGTTGGCCCTGGCCGAGCCCTCCAAGCGCAACGCCGCCATGAAGCGCGACCTGGCGGAGATGGAGCACATGATCGACGAGTACCTGGCCTTCGCCCGCGGCGAGGGCGGCGAGGCGGTGGAGACGGTGACCCTGCGCGACCTGCTGGAGGCGGTGAGCGAAGGCGCCGTTCGCGCCGGCGTCCAGGTCAGCGTCGTCGCCGATCCGGAGCTGACCGCCCAGGTGCGGCCCAATGCTCTGAGGCGGGCGCTGGCCAACCTGATCATGAACGCCGCCGGACACGGCGAACGGGTTGAGGTCGCGGCCAGGGCCAGGGCGCAGGGCGGTGTGGAAATCTCCGTCGACGACGACGGCCCGGGCATCCCGGAGGCGCGCTACGAGGAGGCGTTCAAGGCGTTCGGCCGGCTTGATGAGGCCCGCAATCAGAACACCAAGGGCGTTGGCCTGGGCTTGGCCATCGCCCGCGATGTGGCCCGCGGCCACGGCGGCGATATCATCCTGTCCCGCTCTCCGCTGGGCGGGCTGAGAGCCGTGCTGCGCCTGCCGGGGTAGGGCTCTATCCGCCAAGCTCGCGCGAGCGCCGCGTCGCGCTCGCCACCGCCTCGCGCAGCAGCGGCGGCAGGCCGTGCTCGCCCAGGAGGACGTTCAGCGCCGCCTCGGTGGTGCCGCCGGGCGAGGTGACCTGGCGGCGCAGGTCGGCGGGCTCGGCGCCGCTCTGCGCCAACAGCGCCGCGGCCCCGACGATGGTCGAGCGGGCGAGCTCACTGGACTGCTGTATCGACAGGCCGGCCGCCGCGCCGGCAGCCTCCAGGGCCTCGACGAAGGCGTAGAGATAGGCGGGCGCCGAGCCGGATACACCGGTGGCCGCATGCATCTGGCTCTCGTCGGCTAGGTCGACAACGGTTCCCAAGGGTTCGAACAACGCGCGGGCGCGGGCGCGGGCGGGGCCGCCCTCGGCGTGCAGGCTGGCGGTCCCGTGGCCGATGGCCGCCGCCGTGGTCGGCATCACCCGGGCCACCGGGCGGCCGGCGAAATGGTGGGCGATGTCCTGCGCGGCCACCCCGGCGGCGATGGAGACGATCACCGCCTCGGGGTCGAGCAGGCCCGCGTACAGCCGGGCAGCCTCGCGCCACATCTGCGGCTTGACGGCCAGCACCACGGTCCGGGCGGCGGCGAGCTCAGCGTCGGGGGGATTGAGCCGAGCGCCGGCGGCCTGCGCCCGCAGCGCCGCCTCGCCGGGGTGCGGATCGACGATCATCAGCTGGGCTGAGTCGAACGTCCCCGCCCGGGCCCAGCCATCGAGCATCGCCCCGCCCATACGGCCCGCGCCCAGCATCAGGATCGGTGTGATCATGGGAAGGTTCTAGCCGGCTGGCGCGGCGCCGTCACCGGTCTGACAGACCCAGATCCTCCCGGAGAAGCGAAGGCGGAGATCCAGGCTTGCCTCGTCCTACCGCTCCTGCGCGCCGTGCTTGATGCGCACGATCTGCACAATCTCGCCAGAAATCCGGTAGCGGACCAGGTATGGCGGCACGGTCGCAAGCTCCCTCAGGGCGCCGACCAACCGTCCACGCTGAGGATGTTCTGACAGACTCTGCCCCGCAAGCTTGAGGCGCGACGCCATGTGCTGGGCTGCGAGGGGGCGAAACTGATGAATGTGCATCTGGATCGCGGCCAGATCGGCCAGCGCGCGATGCGACCAGACTACGTCGACCACGACTTAGGCGGGGGCGCCTCGACTGGCGTGCCCCAGGTGTCGAGCCAGCGGGCGACATCTTCGTGGGGAACCACGCGGCCTGCTGCGATGTCCGCCAGGCCTTCAGCGTCGGCGTCGGCCTCGACCGCATCGTCGAGGTCATCAAGGATAGACGGCTCGGGTTTCATTTCGGGATCTTACCACATCCGGCCGCGGCGGAGAAACCGCCCCATCGCCCATCGTCCGATGGGGCGTGACCACGAAAGGGTTCAAGCGCCGGGGCGGACCGCATGCCACTTCAATGGACCTGCGACGCCCCCGCCCAACCCGATCCCTAAG
>JANXXA010000546.1 GCA_025350885.1 Phenylobacterium sp. | reverse complement strand
ATCTCGCCCCGCAGCACATTGAGCAGCTGGGGCAGTTCGTCGAGGCTGGTGCGTCGCAAAAAATCGCCAAGCTTGGTCACGCGCGGATCTTGCCGAAGCTTGTGATCGCGTTCCCATTCTTCGCGGGCTGAGGGGTCGTTGCGCAGAACCTCGTTGAGGCGGCGTTCGGCGTCGATCGCCATGCTGCGGAACTTCAGACAGGAGAATATCCTCCCATCCCGCCCCACACGCCGGTGCGCGAAAATCACCGGTCCTCCGTCGTGCATAAACACAGCTACGGCGACGACGATCATCAGAGGCAGCAGAAACAGCAGCGCCAGCAGGGCGATGCTGAAGTGCATCGTCTCAGATAGCGCAATTTCGAGGGTCGGCAGCTTCGCCGTAGATGGCGGTGCAGATCGACCTATAAGAATTGTGTCTGACATCGATCTTCGTAAGCAACTGGCGAACCCGCTGTCCGCTCTGGAAGCCCACAAAACCCAGGCCACGCGATTGAGTTCCGCGATGGTCGAGCTTGAAATTAACGGATCACTAACCATCGTCTCGGCGCACAGTTTAGCTTGCAGCACGCTGTTTGGCGCCGCCGACTGTTATTTGAACCAAGGGAAACGCAGGCTTGGCTTTCAGGATTCGTATTATAGCGGGGATGGAATGAGTGCGGCGGCCCGAGTTTCGATCGGCGTCTGCACCTATCGGCGCAGGTCCGTGGTCGAGACGATCGCCTCGCTCGCCGCGCAGGCTCTGCCGCAAGATGTCTCTCTGCGGATCATCGTCGCCGACAATGACGCGACGCCAGAGGCCGAGGCGCGGGTCGCTCAGGCGGCCGTCGACTACGGTGTAGAGGTCACCTATGTGCACGCCCCGTCGCGCAACATCTGCATCGCGCGCAATGCGTGCCTCGACGCCGCGACCGGCGATTGGATCGCCTTCATCGACGACGACGAGACCGCCGCTGGTCATTGGCTCAGCGCGCTGCTGGCCGTGGCCGACCAGAGCGGCTGCGATGCGGTGCTGGGGCCGGTGCAGGCGATCTATGGACAGCATGCGCCGCCGTGGTTGAAGGCCGCCGACCTGCATTCGACACGCCCGGTCGTGACGCCCGCCGGCATCCGCAAGGGCTACGCCGGAAACGTGTTGATCCGGCGCAGCGCCATTGAGACGCGCGGCCTGCGCTTCGACCTGGCGCTGGGTCGAACGGGCGGGGAGGACGACGACTTCTTCTATCGCCTGACCGACAGTGGCGGCGTGATCGGTTTCGCACCCGAGGCGCTGGCCTACGAGCCCGTACCCGCCGAGCGCTCAACGTTGGCCTGGCTGCTCCGGCGCGGGTTCCGGACCGGCCAGACGCACGGGGCACGCCTCAGCGCCCGTTTTGGCAGGACGGGACGTCTGCTGGAGATGGCGCGGGCGGCCGCCAAGACCATCGTCTGCCTGGTCGCTGCGGGCGCGCACGTTGGATCGCCGTGCGACCGCAATCGGTGGCTTGTCCGCGGCGCGCTGCATGTCGGGGTTGTGGCGCGTCTTGCTGGCTTCAGCGAACTGCAACTCTACTAGTCGCGACCGTGATCGGAACGGTGAAACGTCACAGGAGTTGATGGATCGCGCACGCTGGGCTCGCCGAGTTTGTGCGCGCCTGTTCGTCCTGCCCGGAGCCTCCTGATGCGCCAGCGCCTATCCTTGATCGCCATTGCGGCAGCCTTGGTCGTCACCTCGCCTTCCGCTCTCGCCAAGTCCCTGCCGCCGCCGGACGACGTCGCCGGGGTCAGGGCTGGCATGGGTGACTACAGGATCGGCCCTGACGACACCCTGGAGATCAACGTTTCCCAGGTCGCCGAACTTACGCGCACCGTGCACGTCGATTCCGGGGGCCGCATCCTGCTGCCGCTGGTGGGCTCGATGCAGGCGAGCGGCCGCACGCCTGACGACCTGTCGGCGGACATCGCCACCGCTCTGAAGAAGGCCTACATGAAAGATCCGCAGGTTACTGTGGCGGTCAAGGAAGCCCAGAGCCAAAAGGTGACCATCGACGGCGCCGTCCTGCAACCAGGCGTCTATCCGCTTACCGGCCGCACGACCCTGCTGCAGGCGGTGTCCCTTGCCAGGGGGCCGGATCCGAAGCTCGCCAACATCCGCCGGGTGGCGATCTTCCGTACCGTCGGTGGCGCTCGACACGGCGTCTTCTACGATCTCGCGCAGGTGCGCACCGGAAAGGCCGAAGACCCGGAGGTCTACGGGAACGACATAATCGTTGTCGACACCTCCGGATCGAAGTCATTTTTCCAGAATTTCTCGGGCGGTTTCGGCGTTCTGGGCATGCTCATTCGCCCCTGGTGAGCGAAATTACCGCACCCGGCATAAGCGGCGGAACCGCACTGCTTCCATGGGGTTTGTACTGACGCTAGCTCTTTGAGCGGGAGGTCGCCTTGCTGCGTCACGGGTACAAAGCCGCCGCATTCGCGTCCCCGCCTGGCGGCGCTCTTCCAGGGGATTCGCCATTGATCTTCACAACCTTTTCCAACGCCCAGAAAGCGGGCGATTCATGAACAGCCTCATTCCAAGTTTCAGCCAGTTTCCCGCGCAGGGGGCCGCCACCTTCCGGCCTGTCGAACCGGAGAAGATGCACGTGCGCCAGTGGCTCGGTGTGCTTCTGCAGCGCGCGCCTGTGGGACTTGGCGTCGCGCTCGCCGTGTTTGTCCTGGTGCTCGCAGTCTTCGCATTCCAGCCGCGGACCTATACCGCCGTGGGGTCGGTGCTTATTGACCCAAAGCACACCAACCTGACGGACACCTCGCAGCAGGGTGGCGGGCTGCCGCCGGACACCAGCGCCGTCGATACCCAGGTCGAAATCTTGCGCTCGAACGCGCTCGCGCTCGACGTGGTCAAGCGGCTCAAGCTCTACAATGATCCGGAGTTCAATCCGATCATGGCCCCGGGCCTGTTCGGGGCCGTGCCGGCGCATTCCGCGCTCGCCAGCCCCGACCCGCGGACGCTCGCGCGGGTGACCAACAAGGTCCTGTCGAAGACGTGGGCCCGTCGCGCCGGCCTTACCTATGTGGTGCAGGTTGGTTTTTCCGCTCAGTCGCCGCGCAAGGCCGCGATGATCACGAACACCATCATCGACACCTATCTCACGCGCCAGCTCGACGCGAAGCTGGCCGCTGTCACCCGCGCCAACACCGAGCTGGGCGCAAGTCTGGAGCAAATGCGGCGCGACGCCGAGTTGGCGGAGACGCGGGTTGTCGAATACAAGAACGCCCATGGCCTGCTGAGCGCTGAAGGCGCCACCATGGCCGAGCAGGAAGTCTCCACCCTCAACCAGCAGGTCTCGCTCGCCAAGGCCGACCACGCTGAGAAATCCGCTCGCCTCGCCGCCGCCCTGGGCCAAGTGCGCAACGGCAGCGCCGGCGCCGACGTGGGCGCGGCGCTAGGCTCAGACACCATCAAGGAATTGCGCAAGAAGGAGGCTGAGACCAGCGTTCGCCTCGCGCAGCTGCGGACCGACTTCAAGCCGGAATACCCGGAAGTGAGGCGCAGCCAGGCGCAGCTGGACGACATCCGGGCCCAGATTCAGGCGGAGATCAACCGCATCCTCTCCAGTCTGCGGGCCGAGGCCACGGCGGCCGCCGGACGGGAGGCCTCGCTCACCGGAAGCCGCGGTCACGCCCAGGGCGGCCTGGCCTCCAACAGCCAGGCGCAGGTCGGCCTGCTGGCCATCCAGCAACGGGCCGACTCGGCCAAGCAGATCTATGAGGCATACCTCAACCGCGCCAAGCAAGTCGCCGCCGAGGGCAGCCTGCAGCAGGCCGACGCCAGCGTCAGTTCCGCGGCCCCCGCGCCTACCGCGCCCTCATCGCCGAACATGAAGATCGCGGCGATCCTGGCGGTCCTGGCGGCTTTGATCACCGGCGCCGCAGCGGTGCTGGTCGCCGAATTCTGGGACAAGCACATGCGCAGCCGGCTCGACGTCGAGCGCGAACTCGGCGTTCCATTCGCGGGGGTTCTGCCCGACTTCAAGTCCGTGCTTCCCAGGGGCCTGCGCGGACCTGAGGGGACGCCGGCCGAGTACCTGCTGAACTACCCTTTCTCGGGCTTCGCGGAGGCGTTTCGCAACCTGCGCGCCTTCCTGATGACCACCAGCCGCGGCGACGACGCCCGGTTGATCGCGATCACATCCGCGGTTCCGCGCGAGGGCAAGAGCCTGACGTCGCTCTGCTTGGCGCGGACCCTGGCGCTGTCCGGCTCCCGCGTCGTGCTGGTCGACTGCGATCTTCGCCAGCGTGGCGTCAGCAAGCTGATCGACGCCAGCGAGGTCGGGATCGTCGAAGTGGTGGAGAACGGCATATCGATGCGCGAGGCGTTGAAGCATGATCCTCGCACAAATCTCTTCGTGCTGCCCGCCAGCGGTAAGAGCGTGCCCTACGACCTGTTCTCCAACCCGGCAACCGACGAGGTGCTTCGTCAGCTGGCCGCCCAGTTCGACTATGTGATCCTCGACACCCCGCCGATCCTCGGCGTCGCTGACGCGCGCATCCTGGCGGCCAAGGCGGATCGGGTGCTCTACATCGTGCAGTGGAACAAGACTCCCATGCGCGCGGCCCAGGCGGCCGTCGACATTCTGCAGGAATGTGGAGCCACCGTCGCCGGAGCCCTGCTGACCAAGGTGAACGTCAAGGGCCAGGCTCGCTACGGATACGGCGATTCAAGCGATTACTACGGCTACTTCAAAGACTACTACATCGCCGCCGCCTAGGGGCTCGCAGCATGCGGCCGAACATCCTTGCTTCGATGGCCTTCGTAGGCATTGCCTCATTGGCCGCCAGCGGTTGCAAGGCAGCCGACGGTCCTCTGAAGAGTACCCCGGACGGCCGGCAACTGGTGCTGACCTTCGCCGACGAATTCAATAGCTTCGAGCGATGGACTGGCGGCAAAGGAGTCTGGCGCACAACCTTCCGAGACGGCCGGGCCGAGGACGACTACGAGCTGCGAACGCTCAAGTGGAACAAGGAACTGCAGCTCTACGTCGATCCAGAAATGCGGGCTCACGCCGCGCGCTCAGGCACGGGCCGCTCTGATGAACTGGCCCGCCCGCTGGGGCTAAATCCGTTCCAGATCGACAACGGAAATCTAGCGATAATCGCCGACCGGGCGAGTTCCGCGTTGGCGGCGAAGATAGACCGCTTCCAGTATACATCCGGCTTGATCACTACCCAGCCGTCGTTCTCGCAGACCTATGGCTATTTCGAGATTCGGGCGAAGTTGCCGCGCGGCAAAGGCGTCTGGCCGGCCTTCTGGCTGCTGCCATCCGATCTCGACTGGCCTCCCGAAATCGACGTGCTGGAGAGCATCGGCGATCCCTCGAAGGTTTACGTCACCGCCCATTCAAAGCTGGCCAAGGACGGCGGCACCGAAGTGGCGGTCAGTCCCGAGGGTTTTCACACCTATTCAGTCAGCTGGGATCGACAAGAGCTCGTCTGGTTCGTGGATGGCCGCGAAGTCAAGCGGATCCCGACGCCGGCCGACCTCAACAAGCCGATGTACCTGCTGGCCAACGTCGCACTGGGCGGAGATTGGGCCGGAGCGCCGGACGCCGCCACACAGTTCCCGGCCCGCTTCGTCATCGACTATATCCGCGCCTACCGGTTCGCCCGATGAGCGGCGTCTGGAGCGACGCGAGACCCCCGGTGCGCCATCGGCGGATAAGGGGCGGCGAGGTCGCCGCGCCCGATCCCGGCGCCTGGCGCCGCCAGCGGGCGGCAGCCACGCCCGTCGTCCCGACCGTCGCCGCGCCGCGGTGGTTGGACGTCGATGGCATGTTCGCTCTCGCCTTCTTCCTGTCCCTGCTGTTTATCGCCCAGATCACAACCCTCGGCGCGGCGATGGTGGCGGGCCTGGCCCCGCTCTATGTGTTTGTGCGTCGCAAAGGCCTGGGCCGGATCCTGCTGCGTCGCGGTTTCCTCTTGCTCGTGCCAGCTGTCGCTCTGCTCTCGGTCGTCTGGTCCGAGGCGCCCGCCGACAGCCTGCGTTATGCGGCCGAACTGGCGATCACCGTGATTGTCGGCATGCTGTTATCCTCGGCGGCCAGCCAGGAAAGCGTGATCCGTGGTCTGACGCTCGCGTTCCTGATCTATGTGATCGTCGCGCGGATAGGTGGCGGGACCGTGGGCATTGGCGTAGGGGCCGGGGGAGAAGCCTTTTCCGGCCTGACCTCAAGCAAGAACCTCCTGGCCGACATCGCCTCCAGCGGCATCATCGTGTCCCTGGCGGCGGTGATGCTGGCGCTGCGGAGCCGGGCCTGGATCTGGCTGGGGATCGGCGCCGTGGCCATCGGCCTCGACCTGTTCACGGTCATTTCCGCGCGCTCGGCCGGCGCGTTGCTGGGCCTGGGAATGGGGCTTGGAGCGATGCTGGCGATCACCCCGCTGATCTATGCCGGCAAGGTCTTCCGCGGCTGGGTCACCTGCGCGGTGGCGTTGTGCCTGATCGCGGGCGGCCTCTTCTACCGCAGCCTGTCGGCGGCGCTGATCGAGCTTGGGGCCAGCCTGTTCGACAAGGACCCCACCCTGACCGGGCGGACCTACCTCTGGTATCGCGCCGCGGATCTGATCCGGGAGAAGCCGATGCTCGGGCGCGGATATTACGCCTTCTGGCGGCAGGGCAACCCTGATGCCGAGGGCCTGTGGCAATACTTCGGCATCGACAGCCGCTCCGGCTTCACCTTCCACAATACCCTGGTCGATATCCTGGTGACCTTGGGCTGGTCGGGGGCGGTGGTGATCATCGCCGTCGTGTTGATCGGCATGATCGCGCTCGTGCGGAGGTTCGTGGCGCGGCCAAGCCTCTCGCTGGTCTTCTGGATCAGTCTGTGGCTCTACCAGCTGGCCCGCACCCCAATAGAGACGATCGGCATCGCGCCCTTCTATTTTTCATCGGTCCTGGCGTTTGCCGCGCTTGGCGCGGGCTTGCGGTTCAAACGGCCCTGGCCGGCCGATCGGCCCCGGTCGTTCGCGCAGCCTTCAGTCCTGCGTCTTCGCGCCTTGACTACGGACGGGGCCTCGGCGGACCTCGCTCGCCTGCGCTACATAGACGCCGGCGGCGCGCAGCATCCGACCGCAGGCCCGCCGCGCCACATCCGATGAGGCGAGCCAGCGATCGGGGCCGCTGGCGAGGGCGTAACCTTCCCCCGCACGCCGAGCGTGCGCGTCGGACGTCGGTGGGCGCCTTGGCGCTGGCCGGCGCCAGCGCGATCCGCCTGACCCTGCAATTCGCCCTGCTTCCGCTGCTCGCCCGGCTCGTCGGGCCGGCGGAGTACGGGCTCGTCGCGCTGGCGATGCCGTTCATCCTCCTGGCCAATGTTCTCGCGGACGGCGGGCTGGGTTACGCGCTCGGCCGCCAGAGGGAGGCGAGCCGGGAGCTGGAGTCCACGGTCTTCTGGCTGACCGCCGCCATCGGCGCGGCCCTGGCCCTCTTCTGCTGCGCCGCCGCCCTGCCGATGGGCGCCATCCTGCACCAGCCGCGGCTGCCGCTCCTGATCATGGTGTTGAGCCCGATCCTGCTGATGAACGGACTGACCGGGGTCTCCAACGGGCGGATCATCCGCGAGGGCCGGTTCGCGGTGTTCGCGGTCGGTGACCTGCTTTCAACCGCTGCCGGCGCCGCCGCGGCGGTGACCGCCGCGCTGCATGGCTGGGGAGCATGGAGCCTGGTCGCCCAGCAGCTGGTGCTTTGGACCACCAAGGTCATCTGGGTCACCTCAAATAGCGGCGCCGTCATCGGCTTCAGCTGGCGGTTCGCCGAGGCGCGGCCTCTCCTGGCGTTCGGCCTCAGCACCACCGGCGCGATACTCGCCGACTTCGTGTCGCGCAACCTTGACAGCCTAATCGTCGGCGCCGTGATGGGCGTGTCGTCGCTGGGTTTCTATGCCATGGCGTATCAGATTGTCCGGGTCCCCGACATGCTGATCTCCGGGCCGCTCTACCTTTACATCTTCACCGCGATGTCGCGGACCGCAGGGGACGCGCGCAGGTCCGCCGCCCTGGCGGTCTCGGCGCTGCGGTTGGGGTCGGCCGTACTCGCCCCGCTGTTCTGCGGCTTGGCGCTGACGGCCGACCTCGCTGTACCGCTGGTGCTCGGGCCGAAATGGTTGGGCGCCATTACGCCATTGCAGCTGCTGTCAGGGGCCGGATTCTTCTTCTGCCTGTGCTCAATCATGGCAACGACCGCGATGGGCCTTGGCCGCTCCAGGCTGCAGCTAAGCATGTCGCTGGTGCTCGCTTTTACCACAATCGTGGCGGTGGCGCTTAGTGTCGGGCTGGGGCTTGGCGCCGTCTCCGGGGCGCTCGCGGCGGGCATGGGCGCGGTGTCCCTCCTCTACATCCGCAGGCTGGCCCGCGAGCTCACGCTTTCCAGTCGAGTGCTGATCGCCGCATTCACCCCGGCGACGGTGGGCGTCTCGATGATGACGGCGGCGGTGCTCGTCGCCCGCGGCGAATTCGCCGGTCCTTCGACGCTCGGCGCCTTCGCGGTGGCCGTGGCGGCGGGCGCCGTCGCCTATCTGGCGGTGATCACCGGGTTCCGACGCAGCTTGCTGCAGGACCTTTCGGCCTTTGCCCGCGCCCAGTCCGATGCCGCCGAACCCGGTGTTGTCGCGGTCAAGTCCAGCCTCGCAAGCGTCGTCTGATTTCGCTCAAGCGGGAACCAGCCGTCTGGCCCGCGCCAGGATCGGCATCATCAGCAAGGGCCAGACGTCGGGTCGGCGGAGGCTCTGGGAAATCCCCGCCAGAATCCGCCGTTGTTTCAGCGTCTGGATCACTTGGTCGTAAACCAGCGCGGCCTCGAGGGAGCGTCGGCGGCTGGCCTGGGCACGCCGGGCAGCCGGCTCGCGGGTCGCGTGCGGCGACTCCAGCCCAAGCTCCGCATCGGCCTCGATCATCCGTTCGATGTGTTCCCGCCGCAGAACCGCCGAGATCGATGCCTTATGCCGCCGGTAGCGATAGAGCGCCGCGGGCTCGAAACGCATCCGCGCGCCCCGCGCCAGCAGCCGCACGACCAGATCGTAGTCCTCGCCGATCCGAAGGGTCTCGCGGTATCGAAAGTTCGCCAGCGCCTCGGCCCGGAAGAGCGGCTTCAGATAGCCCAGGCCAGGCCGGCGCGCGTACATGCGGCCGGCGTCGATATAGGCCGCTAGCGAGATCCAACGAGCAACGCTCCAGGACGCGCCGGTCAGCAAGCGCCGGCCCGATGCGCCACTCGGCTCCGAGACGACCAGGAGATTGTCGACGACGATGTCGGCCGCATCGGCAACGCCACGGGCAACCAGACGCTCCAGCCGGTCCGCGGCCATCTCGTCGTCGCTGTCGAACACCGCGATCCAGCACCCACGCGCCGCGGCCAGCGCCCGGTTGCGCGCGCTGGCCGGGCCGCGGTTGCGTTCCGCTGGCAGGGCGACGACCCGCGGATCGCCGCGAGCAATCTGGTCGATCAACGCGCGGCTGTCGTCGCTTGAGGCGTCGTCGGCGATGATCCACTCGAACGCGTCAAGGCTTTGGGCGAAGACGCTCTGAGCTGCCGCCGGGAGGAACCGTGCACCGTTGAAGTTGGCGGTGATGATCGAGACGAGGGGCCGGGCCGCCATCAGGCCGCGGCCCGCACGGACGCGACCTTCGGCCGGGGCCGCAACAGGCGACTGACGAGTTCAGCCCAGAAGCCCGCCGACCAGGCCGAATGCATTATGGCCGCTGCAACGCCGGCCATCATCACGGCGGGGTCGCGGCGGGCAGCGCCGCTGGCGAGGCCGTAGCCCAGCACGCCGCTCAGCCAGGCCACGGCCGGAATGCCGAGCGGCCAGAAAACCGGCGCGGCAAGCCCTAGGACGAGGGCTGGTGCGACCGCAAGCGGCAGCGCCTGGCGAACCTTCAGCCGGGTGCGGTGCTTCAGCACCGTCCGCGCACGGCCCTTGCCGTAGCGAAAGTATTGTCGGGCCAGCGCCTCCGCGGTGGCCCGCGGATAGTATCGGATCGGCGCTCGGTTGGTCAGCCAGATCTTGCCGCCTGCCCTGCCCAGTCGGACATCGAGCTCGGCGTCCTCGTTGTGGCTGAAAGTTTCATCATAGCCGCCGACCGCCAGGAACTCCGCAATCCGGAAGAGGGCGTGGTGGCCGTGGTCTACCCAGCCTTCCCGACCGGCGCCGCGGTGGGCCGACCCGCCCGTACCGAGCCGCGAGTTCTGCGCCGCCGCGACCGCGCGCTGGAACCACGCCTCCCCATGAGTTTCCATCGCCACCACGACCGAGGCAGCCCCCGTCCGGCGCGCCTCGTCGACCAGAGTGGACACATAGTCGGCCGGATAGCCGGCGTGGGCATCCACCCGCACCATCCAGGTCACACCGTCCCCGCATTCGCGCGCCGCAAGGTTCACCCCGGCGCTTTGCAGGCGTTTGGGGTTGCGCAGCAGGCGCACGCGCCGGTCGTGCCCCGCCAACGTCTGGACGATTTCGACGCTGCCGTCTGTGGACCCCCCGTCGACGACCACCAGCAGCAGGTCTGGCGGGCCGTCCCGCAGCACGCGCGCGATGACATCGCCCAGTGCAGTGGCTTCGTTC
>JANXXA010000543.1 GCA_025350885.1 Phenylobacterium sp. | reverse complement strand
ATGCGGAACGCCGCCGGCGTCCAGGGGAGTCCGACCACGGTGACCGTCAGGATCGCGCCGGCCAACAGCCACAGTGTCCCGGAAATCCACCCGCCGAACACAAACCACAGGATGTTCATCAGCAGTCGCATGGGGTGACTCCGCGGAGCCGGCAGCCGTAGCATGGCCCCGGCGCCGTCCGACACGTAAAAGGGCCGCCCCCAAGTCCTGGAAGCGGCCCTATTCGTTCGTCTGAACCTGACAGCTACTGCGGCGGCGTCGAGATCACCGGCGGCGTGGGGACCTCAGCGGAGGCCGGCGCGGGCGCGGTCTCGACCGGTGCCGGAGTCAGGGCGGGCATCGGGGGGGTAGCTGCAGGGGCGAGACCCTTGAAGACCGGAAGGGCGGGCGCCGTCGCGGCGGTATTCACCGAGCTAGCCTCAATGTTCCGCGCTGCGGGCCTGACAACGGGCGTGGAGACCTGCGTCGTGGTGGTGTGACGGGTCACGGTCGTCCGCGGCGTGGCGGTGCGCGTCGTGGTGGTCGTCGAAGTGATCGACGATCGGGTGGCGGCTGGAGTCGGGACGGCTGCCGGCACAGGCGTATTCGCCGCGATCTGCCCGCTCGATTCCACCGGCGTGACCGTCGTCAGCGTGGACGTCGCGCCGGGCGTCAGTTGCGCCACCCCTGACTCATGCGGTTGATAGGCGTACCATCCAGCCGCAGCCAAGCCGCCGACGGCGAGGATGCCGGCGGCGATGGCCAGGGGCGCGACGCCAGACGGCCGGCGCGCGGAGGCGGCATAGGCCGGCGGTGCGGCAAAGACGCTGTCGCCGGTGGGCGGACGTGTCTCGACCACGACCTGCTCGGCCGCCGTCAGTGGCTGCGCGGCTGTCGGCCGGCTGCCGCTGAAACCGCGGCGTTTCTTGTTGCGCTCCCACGACGGCACGGCGGCGAACACAGAGTCTTCCGTGGAAGTACCGGAGCCGGGGTTGGCGGTGAAATTGACGGACATTTGGAAGTCCCTCCTTCAGGGATGATCGGGGGACAAACGGGGCGGCCCGGCGGTCGGTTCCGAGCGCCCCGGAATGGCCCCATTTTCAATTCGTCAGGGAAGTCTTGACGCGGGCGGATGTCAGGAATTACCTGACGGTGAGGATTGTGCTGACGGAGCCGGTGATGGCGAAGACCCCGAAATTCAAGGGTGTTTTCGGAGAGGAAGCCCCAAAGACCTTCTACTGTTCGTTCTGCATCAGGTCGCAGCACGAGGTGGAAAAACTGATCGCTGGACCCGGGCTGGTGATGATCTGCGACGAATGCGTGGCCATGTGCGAGGTCTACCTGGCGGGCGGCACGCCAGACCTTTCCGGCTTCCCGGCGCCGCAGGATCTCCCCACCGAGCGCCTGATCGCACAGCTTCCGGGCGTCGAGGCCACCGTCCGCGGCAAGCGCACCCAGCTGCAGTGGGTGGTCGATGAACTTCGGCGCCGAGAGGTCAGCTGGGCCGACATCGGCGAGGCGCTGGGTATCTCGCGCCAGTCTGCCTGGGAGAGGTTCTCCTAGTCCTGATCTCGGCCCTCCGCCGGGGCCCCTTGACCGGGCGTCCGGCGCATCCCCAAGCTCGGGCGTCAGGTTGGAGATGTGGATGCCCCTCAAGACCAGGCTGCAGCGCGAGTGGCGTTTCCTGCGCGGGCTGAACCGGACGCTGGGGCGTGTGAAGTCGATCGCGCCTGACAGCGGCAACCTGATCTGCGACGACCTCCAGGCGGCTGTCGAAGCTTGGCGTGACAGCCCCGCCATCACCTTCGAGGGCCGCACTGTCAGCTATGGCGAGCTCGATGCCATCGCCAATCGCTTTGCCCACTGGGGCCGGGGGCTGGGCCTGCGTCGCGGCCAGACCGTGGCTCTCTTCATGCCCAACCGGCTGGAATATTTCGCCATCTGGTATGGTCTGTCGAAGATCGGCGTGGTCACCGCCCTGATCAACAATCAGCTCTCCGGCCTGGCCCTTTCGCATTGCCTGAGCATCGCCGACGCGGCCTGCGTGATCGTCGATGCCGAGACCGCGCCGGTCTTCGAGGCCGCCCGGCCGCTGCTCGACAAACCCCTGCAGCAATGGATCCTCGGCCCGGCCCAGGGCGACCAGCGCGATCTTGTCCAGGCGCTGAAGAGCTGCAGCCAGCTGCCGCCGGATCGCAGCGCGCGCGCCGATCTCCACGCCCGCGACACCGCTCTGCTGATCTTCACCTCCGGCACCACCGGCCTGCCCAAGGCGGCGCGGATCAGCCATGTCCGGGCCTAGCTCTACATGCGCGGGTTCGCCGGCTCGACGGGCGCCGTGGCCAGTGACCGAATCTATGTCACCCTGCCGCTCTATCACGCCACCGGCGGCCTCTGCGCGCTGGGTGCGGCGCTGCTCAACGGCGGCTCGGTGGTCCTGCGCCGCAAGTTTTCCGCCACGCACTTCTGGCCCGAGGTGGTCGAGGAGGGCTGCACGATGTTCGTCTATATCGGCGAGCTCTGCCGCTATCTGGTCAACCAGCCGCCCGGCGACGACGAGACCCGCCACCGGATTCGGCTGGCCTTCGGCAACGGCCTGGCTCCCGACATCTGGCCGGTGATGAAGGCGCGGTTCGCCATCCCGGAGATCCTGGAGTTCTATGGGTCCACCGAGGGTAACGTCTCGATGTTCAATTTTGACGGGCGCGAAGGCGCGATCGGCCGGGCGCCCAGATGGCTGCGCAATCGGTTCAACATTCGCCTCGTGCAGTTCGACGTGGAGAGCGAGACCCCGATCCGCGGCGCCGACGGGTTCTGCCGAGAATGCGGGCCGGGCCAGGTCGGCGAGTGCATCGGCCAGATCGGCGGCGACGCGCGCGCCGAATACACCGGCTACGTCGACAAGGCGGCCTCCGAGAAAAAGGTGCTTCGGAACGTCTTTGCCAAGGGCGACGCCTGGTTCGCCACCGGCGACCTGATGAAGACCGACGCCGACGGCTATTTCTACTTCGTCGACCGCATCGGCGACACCTTCCGCTGGAAAGGCGAGAACGTCTCCACAGGCGAGGTGTCCGAGCGGCTGCTGGCCTGCCCGGGGGTGAAGGAAGTCAGCGTCTATGGCGTCGAGGTGGCTGGCGCGGAAGGTCGCGCCGGCATGGCGGGCCTGGTGGTCGATCCCGATTTCGACGTCCAGAAGTTTGGCCAGACGGTGGCCCGCGATCTGCCGGCCTATGCCCAGCCGGTGTTTGTCCGCATCCTGCCAGCGATCAACATCACCGGCACGTTCAAGCCGCGCAAGATGGACCTGGTCGCCGACGGTTACGATCCCGGCAAGGTCAAGGGCCCGCTCTATTTTCGCGACCCGAAGAAGGGCTATGTGAAAGTCACCAAGGGGATCTTCGACAGGATCACCACTGGCGCTCTGAAGGTCTGATCCTCGCCAGGAGCCGTCCTGCCCACCCAATTTCGCACCGACGCCGGAGCCCACCATCCGCATGGGTGTCGATGCGATGACCCTGGCGATGCTGGAGGTCCTGGCCTCTTGGCGACGCGCACCCGCCCGGTCGACGCTCGCGGTTGTCATTTCCGCATACCGCCATGCGTTTATTATTTAGCTCATAAATACAACATTCTACCGGAAGAGCTCGCAAGACCGGCGTTGCATCTGCGCGCCGGGATTGTGAAGCTTTTTTTGGGAACAGGTCAAATTTCGTCAATAGATTCGGAGTGCCCCCACAGCCACCGTCGGGGGCAGACTGGGCGGAAAATATCTATCCTCGGGACTTCAGCAGCGCCGATGAACGTCGGGACGCTTCTGGTCGCGAGGACTGAAAACAACAACTGGGGGACTATCGGTGAAGAAGAATTGGCATCTCTCGGCCGGCATCGCCGCCTTGTCGATATTCGGAGCGGGCGTGCCCGCGGCGTCGGCGGCGGACGCTGGCAAGTCCAAGGAGCAGAGCACCACCGTTGACGATCTGGTGGTCACCGCCACCCGCCGCGAAGAAAAGCTGCAGGACGTGCCGATCGCCGTTCAGGCGCTGAGCGGCGACAAGCTGCAGGAACTGGGGATCACCGACTTCCAGAAGCTGCTGCAGTTCCTGCCCGACGTGCACGCCGCCGGACGCGGACCCGGGCAAAACACGGTCTACATCCGTGGCCTTTCAACCGATACGGCCTCGATCCTGATCGGCGGATCGGCCGGCACCAACCCCAACGTCGCGGTTTACCTCGACGACGTGGCCGTTTCCATGCCGGTGCGCAACCTCGACATCTACGCCGCCGATCTGGAGCGGATCGAGGTCCTCAAAGGGCCGCAGGGCTCCCTGTTCGGAGCCAGCGCGATGGGCGGCGCGGTGCGCTACATCACCGCCAAGCCAGACCTCAGCGGCTTCCATGCCGGCTTCTCGGGCAGCTATTCGGTGACCAAGAGCGGCGACCCCAGCGCCGGGGGCCAGGCCTTCGTCAATCTCCCGATCATCGCCGATAAGCTTGGTGTCCGTCTGGTGGTCTACAGCGACCACAAGGGCGGCTACATCGACAACATTCCCGGCACCTATCAGATGCCGCTGACCTCGCCCGGCTTCAAGGGCCGGCCGGGCTTCGCGACGATCCCCAGGCCGGTGGTCAGCAACGGACCTCTGGTCAAAGAGAACTTCAACTCCGCCGACTATCAGGGCCTTCGCCTGGCGGTGGAATACCGGATCAACGACAACTGGAGCGTCGAGGCCCAGCATCTCACCCAGACGCTGAACACCGAGGGTGTGTTCGACTATGATCCGACGCTCGGCGACCTGAAGGTCAAGCGCTTCAACCCCGACAGCCTCAAGGACAAGGGCGACGTCTCCGCCTGGACCGTAAAGGGCCGGCTGGGCCAGCTCGACCTGCTCTACACCGGCGGCTACATCAACCGGCGCGCGGTGCAGCGGACGGACTACACCAACTATTCGTCCTCGGGGCCGTTCGCCGTCTACTACAACTGCGACTATGCAGCCTACGTCCACGCCTATGGCGGCTCGGCAACGCTGCCGGCAACGGCGGCTTGTCACAACCCGAAGAACCACGTCTTCAACCAGACCCGCAACACCCGCTTTACCGAGGAATTCCGGATTGCGACGCCGGCCGACTGGCGACTGCGCGCGATCGGCGGGATCTACTACGACAGTGACCACATCTACAGCCAGGACCACTTCGCCTACGAAGGCTCGCTGGAGTCGGGCTTCCCGTCGCAGAACAACCCGCTGACCAAGGTCACGGCGATTGACCGCAACATCACCGATCCGACGGTCCAGTTTATCAATGACATTACCCGTTCGGACCGCCAGATGGCGGTGTTCGGCGAGGTCGCCTACGACATCATTCCCGAGAAGCTGACCCTGACGCTGGGCGGCCGCTACTATGACCAACGGGTCAGCATCGCCGGCGGCGCGAGCTTCGGCAGCCGCTTCAGCCAGGCCGCCGACCATGGCCGGCCCGTCGAAGGCCCGCTGTTCGTGCCGAAGACCGAGAAGGGCTTCATCCCCAAGGTCAACCTGACCTACAAGCCGCGTCCGGGCCTGATGATCT
>JANXXA010000491.1 GCA_025350885.1 Phenylobacterium sp. | reverse complement strand
CGCTGGGGCGGCAGCGCCAAGGACTACCTCGAAGCCGGCGGTTCCGTGGGCCTTGCCTTCGGCATGGCGCTGTTGCTGGTCTTCCTGGTGCTGGCTGCGCAGTTCGAAAGCTGGATCCATCCGGCGGTGATCATGCTGACGGTGCCGGTGGCCGCGCTGGGCGGACTGTTTGGCCTGCTGATCGCCGGCTCGACCATGAACACCTACAGCCAGATCGGGCTGATCATCCTGGTGGGCATCGCGGCGAAGAACGGAATCCTGATCGTCGAGTTCGCCAACCAGCTGCGCGACGATGGACTGTCGATCCGCGAGGCGGTGATCGAGAGCGCGGCCCTGCGGCTGCGGCCGATCATCATGACCTCGATCTCGGCGGCCACCGGGGCGATCCCGTTGATCGTCTGGGGCGGGGCCGGGGGCGAGAGCCGCAAGACCATCGGCGTGACCATCTTCTTCGGCGCGATCTTCGCCACCCTGGTGACGCTGTTCGTGGTGCCGGTTTTCTACAACCTGCTGGCGAGATTTACCAAGTCACCGCAGGCAACGGCTCGCCGTATCGCGGCCTTCGAGGATGCCGAGAAAGCTCGGCTGGCCAACGCCGCGGAGTAGGCCGCCTCTGCCGTCGCCTGCCAAAATGGCCTTCCCCGTCGATGGGGAAGGCCAAGACGGGCTGCCAGGAAGGGACGTGGGGGACGCCGTGCCTGGGCCGCGATAGCGCCGGCGCTAGGGGGAGGCGAGCCGGCGCTGCGCCGCCTGACGGTCAAGCCGTCAAATCGGCCGACCTACGATGCGCGCCCTAGACTCACCCGTCAAGGTTGAGGATGAGGATGAGGACGGGTTCTGTCGCCGCCGACTCAGGGCTGGAAACCGGTTCCGATCATCACATAGGCGATCACGTCGGTCCGGTCCTTGGGATCCTTCAGGCCGGCGAAGGTCATCTTGGTTCCGGGGACGGCCACCTTCGGGTCGGTGATCCAGCTGTCCATGCGGGCCGCATCCCAGGTCCAGCCCGTGGCCTTCAGGGGCTCGGAATAGGTGAACCCGGCCAGGCTCGCGGCCTTGCGTCCGAACACGCCATGCAGGTTCGGCCCGGTCATGGTCGGCGCCCCCGCCGCCAGGGTGTGGCAGGCCGAGCAGAGCGCGAACTTGGCCTCGCCGTTGGCCAGGTCGGCGGTGTTGTAGGGGGCCGGCAGCTTGACCAGCGCGGCCTGTCGGTCGGCGGCGCTCATCGGCGCGGCGGGCGCCGATGGCTCGGGGGTCGAGGCCGTCGTGGGAGCTTTGCTGCAGGCGCTCAGCGCGACGGCGGCGGCGACGAGCGTCGGACCCAGGTGGCGCATACGCGAAATCTCCTCGAACTCAAACAATCAAGCGACCGATGGGCGACCGGTTGGCGAAGGGCGGTATCCCCGCAACGCCGCGGCGATGCAAGACCCCAAGTCGAGGCGGGCTTCAGGCCGGCCGGCTTCGCCGCCGCTCGCGGTTCACCGCCTCGTCCAGCGCCTGCAAAAAGCGCGAGCGGTCGGCCGGCGCGAACGGCTTTGGCCCGCCGGTGATCTCGCCGGTCGAACGGATGTGCTCCATGATTGAGCGTTGCGCCAGGGCTCCGCCGATCGAGTCAGCGGTGAACAGCCGCCCGTTCGGGGCGATGGCCACGCCGCCGGCCTTCAGCACCCGGTCGGCCAGGGGAATGTCGTTGGTCACCACGATGTCGCCAGGCTTCGTCCGCTCGGCGATCCAGTCGTCGGCCACGTCGGGGCCCGCGTCGACGATCATCCGGGCGATCAGCTTTGACGGCGGAATGGCGATGAAGCTGTTGGACACCACCGTGGTGACCAGGCCGTAGCGGGCCGCGACCCGATAGGTCTCGTCCTTAACCGGACAGGCGTCGGCGTCGATGAAGACCTGCATCGTCCGCCCGTCAGCCGCCACCGCCAGACGCCTGTGGCCTGGCGGGCGCGGGATCCTGCGGGATCACGTCGACCTCGACCTTCAGGGTCTGGACGCCCGGCGCCAGGATGATGCCGTCGATCGGGGCGACGTCGGAGTAGTCGCGGCCGATGGCCAGCACGATGTGATCGTTCTCCACCAGGATGGCGTTGGTCGGATCCAGGCCGATCCAGCCCATCGCCTGCCCGCACCAGACCTGCACCCAGGCATGGGTGGCGTCGGCGCCGGCCAGCCGCGGCTTGCCGGGCGGCGGTATGGTGCGCAGGTAGCCGCTGACATAGCCCGCCGGCAGCCCCAGGCCGCGCAACCCGGAAATCATCACGTGGGCGAAGTCCTGGCAGACGCCATGGCGCGCTTCGAACGCTTCCACGGCGGGCGTGGAGACGGTGGTGGCCTCCGGATCGTAGGTGAAGTCGGCGTGAATGCGGGTCATCAGCTCGGCGGCGGCCTCGAGGATCGGCCGTCCGGCGGCGAAGCTCTGCCGGGCATAGGCGGTGATCGCCGGCGCGTCGGGCGTGCGCCGGGTCGGATAGAGGTAGGCCGCCGGGCCGTCGGGGCCGAGATCGCGGGTCTCATAGCTCTGGGCGCGCACAGCTTCCCACGCCGGGCTCGCCACCGGGTCGGGCGCGGGTGGGGCGTGAACGTCGACGCGGGAATTGGCCTCGATCACCAGGGTGTCGTGCGGCCTGTCGATGACCACCGTGCGGGTCTTTTCGCCAAACGGGCCGGTCCCGTTGCGGGTCTCGGAGGGGCGGGGGGTCACCGCGATGGCGCTGGAAAGCACCGTCTGGGTCGCCGACGCGCGTGGAGTCAGGCGCAGGACGCAGCGGGCGAAGGTGACCGGGTCTTCGTAGCTGTAGGTCGTGCGATGGCGCAGCGTGTAGATCACGCCAGGCCGGCGAGCTGGATCGTCGGGACGGC
>JANXXA010000439.1 GCA_025350885.1 Phenylobacterium sp. | reverse complement strand
AGACCGCCGAAGAGCTGGGGCCGAACTGCATCGCCCTGCCGCAGGACGTCTCGACGGTGGATGGGGTCAAGGCGCTGGCGGCGGCCTACATGGCCAAGGAACCCAAGCTCGACATCCTGGTCAACAACGCCGGCGCCGCCTGGGGCGCGCCCTTCGACGAGTTCCCGGAAAGCGGCTGGGACAAGGTGATGGACCTGAACCTGAAGTCACCGTTCTTCCTGACCCAGGCCCTGCACGGGGCGCTGAAGGCCGCCGCCAGCCGCGACCAGCCGGCCAAGGTGATCAACATCGCCTCGATCGACGGTATCCGGCTCAATCCGCAGGACACCTTCAGCTATCATGCCTCCAAGTCCGGGCTGATCTACCTGACGCGCAGGATGGCCGCCGCGCTGATCGCGGACTCCATCAACGTGACCGCCATTGCCCCCGGGGCCTTCGCGTCGGAAATGAACCGGGTGGCCCGCGACCAGGGCGACGAGATCGCCAAGCGCATCCCCTCGCGCCGCATCGGCCGCGATGAGGACATGGCCGCGGCCGCGATCTATCTGGCCAGCCGCGCCGGCGACTATGTGGTGGGCGAGACCATCGCCGTGGACGGCGGCGTCGCCCTGGCGAGCTTCGGCGGCCTCTGAGGCCCAGGGGAAGGCCACCGTCCGACCACGGATTGGAGCTATAAGTGCGTCGTGAGCGGAGACCTGCGCCCATGACCGAGCCCAAGGCTGGCCCCCGGCGATTGCGCCTTGCCCTGGCGGCGGCCGGCGTTGTCGCGCTGGTCCTGCTGATCGCGCTCTATGCGGCGCGCCGGATCATCGCGCGGGAGGCGCTGGTCGGCTGGCTGCGGGCCCATGGCGTGGCGGCGACGGCGCAGGTGCGCGGCCTGGACCTTGCGCAGATCACCGGCCAGGTCACCGCCGGTGATCCCGGCGCGCCGGATTTCGCGGCGGGCGACGCCACCATCCGCTGGGGCGTCGGCGCGACGGGACTGGAGGTCCGCGCTGTCAGGCTGGTCGGACCGACCGTCCATCTGCGGCTGCACGATGGCCGCGCCAGCCTGGGGTCGCTCGATCCGCTGATCGCCGAGCTGCTCAAGAGACCGCCGAACCCGCGCCGGGCTCCGCCGCGTGTCGAGATCGTCCGCGGCCTGCTGCTGCTGGACACTGACTACGGCCCGCTGCGGCTGACCGCCGATGCGACCGTCACGGGCGGACGACTGACAAAGCTTGACGCAAGGGCCGCCCCCGCGCGCCTCAACGGCCCGGGGTTCGACGTCAGCCTGGGATCCAGCGCGCTCACCATGCGCGCCCGGGGCGATCGGGTCAGCTTCGACGTTGACCTTCCGGCGAGCGCGACCCTGTCTGGCGGCCTTTCGGCGAAGGACGCGCGGCTGACGCTCTCGGGCGAGGTGGCCTACCCCGACCTGGCGGGCCGCCGGGTGGACGGCCCGGTGAGGCTCAGCGCGCGGCTCACCGGCGCCCTGGCGGCTGGCGCGACGGTGAAGCAGGCCAACCTCACCGCCACCTTCGACGGGCGGTCCAGCGGTGGGATCGAGGCGCTGGCGCTCAGCGGCCGGGCCGGGGCGACTCTCGATGTGCAGTCCGCAAGCTTCGGCGCGGCGAGCCTGACCTCGGTGCGGGCGACAGCGGCGGCCGACGATCTCAGCTGGAGCCGGGCGACGGCTCTGACGGCGACCTCACGGCTGACATTGCGAGCGCGCGCGGCGGCGGCCGGCGCCCTGAACCTCGACGCGGTCGCCGCGACCTTGAGCGGCCCCGTCCGCTACGGCCCGGCGGGGCTTGAGGCCCGGCTGGAGGCCAGCCTGAGCAGTCACGGCGCCTGGCATGGACTGGGCCGACCGATCGACGGCGACGCCGCGCAGCTGGCGGCCATCAAGCGCGCCGCAGCCGGCTTCCGGGTCGCCGCCCCGGCGATGACGCTGGCGCTCAAGGCGGCGACCGCGAAGGTTGGCCTGACCCGTCCGCTGGTCATCCGTACGGACAGCGGCGGTGCGGCGAGCTTTTCAGGACAGCTGGGCGCGCCGGTGTTTGGTCCTGCCGGGGGGCGGTTCTCGCTGGCGGTAAAGGGCGGCGGCCTGCCGGACCTGACCGCCGATGTGGGTGGCCTGCGCCTGGCGCGCGGCGTCGTCTCCGCTCAGGTCCGCGCCCGCGCCGCAGCCTCCGTGGGGCTGGTGGAAGGCGGCCGGATCGACCTCGCCGGCGCACTGAGGGCCGGCGGCGGCGGGATCGGTTTCACCGCGTCGCGCTGTGCGCCGATCAGGGTCGCGAAGCTCGAGTTGGGGGCCAACGACGTCGAGGCGCTTTCGGCGGAGATCTGCCCGGATGCCGGCCCCCTGGTCGTGGTCACCGGCGGCGACTGGCGGCTCGACGCCCGGGTGCGCAACCTCGACGCCGAGGCGCCGGGCTTTCAGTCGCGGATCGCCGCCGGCGCGGGGTCGGTCCAGGCGGCGCAAAGGCGCGGCGCGCTTTCGCTCAGCGCGCGGCTGGACGAGGCCGGCCTCTCTGACACGGCAACCTCGACCCGGTTCAACCCCATGCGGATCGCGGGGCGGGCGGCCTTGGTGCAAGGGCTGTGGTCGGCGGCGTTCACCGGCCGCTCGCCGAAGGGTCTGGCGCTCGGCATGGCTGCGCTGCGGCACGAAGCCGCCAGCGGCCGGGGCGGGCTGGATATCGACACCGGACCCTTGGTCTTCGCGCCGGGCGGCGCCCAGCCGGCTGACCTGTCGCCCCTGGCCCAGGCCGTGGGCGCGCCGGCCAAGGGGGAGGCGCGGTTCATCGGGCGGTTGGACTGGACGCCGGCGGGGGTGACCAGCCAGGGCGTGCTCAGCGTCCCGCATCTGGATTTCCAGAGCCCCGCCGGCGCGGTGACCGGGCTCTCCGGGACGGTGGCCTTCACCAGCCTGGTCCCGCTGGTCGCCGCGCCGGGCCAGACCCTGAAGATCGACAGCGTGGCCACCGTGGTTCCGCTGACCGGCGTCGTCGCCACCTTCGGGCTGGACGACAAGGCGCTGCTGATCTCCGGTGGCGCAGCGGCGGTCGGCGGCGGCCGGGTGAGCGTCGAGAGCCTCAGCATCCCCTTGGTCGCCCACGCGCCGATGCAGGGGGTGCTGCGGTTCGAGGGCGTCCAGCTGCACGACCTGGTGGCGGCCTCGCCGTTTGGCGACAAGGTCGATCTCGACGCGGTGGTCAGCGGCCGAATTCCTTTCGACAGTCAGCCCTCCGACAGCGGGAACGGGAAGGTGCGGATTCTCGGCGGCGACCTGCACGCCATCGCGCCCGGACGGTTGTCCATCAAGCGCCAGGCGTTGACCGGCATCGCCGCGACGGGGTCGGTCCAGGCCCCGGCCGGGCAGGCCGCCGTGGTTCCGCCCACCGACACCTTCACCGATTTCGCCTATCAGGCGCTGGAGAACCTGGCCTTCAGCAAGCTTGACGCCGGCCTCGCCACCCGGCCGGACGGGCGGCTTGGCACGCTGTTCCACATCGTCGGGCATCACGATCCGCCGCAGCATCAGGAAATCCGCCTCAGCCTCTTCGACCTGATCGGGCGCAAGTTCCTCAGCCGGCCGTTGCCGCTGCCGTCCGACACCGCCGTCGATCTGACGCTGGACACGACGCTAAACCTGGACGACCTGTTGGCGGACTACGCCGACTATCAGCGGCTTCGGGGTTCACGCGCGGTTCAGGCCGCGACGCCCAACCTGAAGTCCAAGCCCGTGGAGACGCCCCGATGAGTCCCCTGTACCGACTGCGATCATCGCGACTGCAATCGCTCGCCACCGGCGTCGGCCTGCTGGGCCTTGTCGCCTGCGCGCCGACCCTGCACGTCAAGGTCGATCCGATCACCATCTACGCCAAGCTGGACGCCAACGTCCGGCTCAGTCTGGACGAGGACGTCAAGGCCCTGATCCAGAAAAACCCGAACCTGTTCTGAGAACCCTGATCATGCGCAACACCTCGATCCTCAGCATGGCGGTTCTGGCCGCCCTTGCCCTGCCGGCCGCCGGATTCGCCCAGACCTCCCCGGCGAAGGCCACGGTGGATTCCGCCAAGTCCGCCGGCATCGTCGGCGAGCAGGCCGACGGCTTCCTGGGACTGGTCACCTCCGCGGCCGACCCGGCGGTGAAGGCCGCCGTCGCCGACATCAACGCCGGCCGCGCCGAGCTTTACGCCCAGGCCGGCGCGAAGAACGGCGTCACGCCCGTGGCGGCCGGAGCGGCAGCCTTCGAGAGCGTGGTGCGCGGCAAGCTTCGCCCCGGCGACTACTACCGCCCCTCCGGCGGCGGCTGGGTTCGCAAGTAGCGTCACGGCGCCCCGCGCCGGCTATTCGCTCTTCAGGGTAAACTTCGAGGCCATCACGCAGCGGGGGATGTCGCGGTGGATGGCGAGCGTCGCCGGCTGGCCGACGCCGGGGACGAAGAAGAACATCCCGGCCTTGGAGGTCACCGTCAGGGTCGCGGGACTGGTGAACTGGCAGACCTTGTCGTTGAACAGGCCCTTGCCACCGGCCTGCCTGACGTCAGAACAGCTGGCGTCGCCGGAATGGCGGCCGATCGTCACCCCGTCGTAGTCGAAGCTGTGCCGGGCCTTGTAGCCCTGGGCGGTAAATTGCGCCTGGCTGAGGCTGGGGCAGGCCGGCCCCTGGATATCCCAGGCCTGGGCCGTGGCCACATGGGCCGTGCGGTCGCGGACAAAATTGAAGGTCAGGAGCGCCGTGGCCGAAGTCGCCACGACCACCGCGATCACGGCGTGGGCAAGGCTGAACCGGCGCAGGTGGCCGGAGTCCCGGACGCTTCTATTCGCCATCGCCCAGCTCACGGGCGTCTTCCGGCAGCATGATCGGCACGCCGTCGCGGATCGGATAGGCCAGGCGCGCCGAGCGGCTGATCAGTTCGCCCTTGGCGCGGTCGAATTCCAGCGGACCGTGGGTCACCGGACAGACCAGGATCTCCAGCAGGCGGGGATCGACGTCGATGTCCAGGGCGGCGTGAACGGGAGGCTGGCTCATCCCCAATCCCTACTGCAACGCGCGGCCCTCGTCATCGGCGTCCTCGCCATCGATCTCCAGCAGGGTGGCGAGTGTCTCGAACCGGCCGGTCAGGGTTGGGGCTTCCAGCAGCGCCTGTTTCTCGGCGGGCTCGAACGGCAGGCCCATGGACAGCGAATTGACCAGGGCCTCCAGGGGCGCGGTGTGGGCGGTCTCCCAGTCGATGTCGAGTTCGCGGCGGTTGAGGTAGCGTTTCAGCGCCTGGGCGAAGCGTTTGCGCGCGGCCTGCGGCGCCAGCGGCGTCTCGCCCTCCGCCAGGTCGGCCTCGAAGCGGTCGTAGCGGGCGCGGATCTGCCGATAGGGGGTGTTGAAGGCCAGTTCCTCGCCGGCGTCGAAGCGACAGACGCCGGTGAGCGTGATCAGGTAGCGACCATCGGAGGTCTCCGCATAGCTGGTGATCCGCCCGGCGCAGCCCACCGCGGTCAGCCGGGGCCGCTCCCGGTCGCCGCCGGCGCGGGTCTGGATCATGCCCAGCACCCGGTCGCCGGCCAGGACGTCGTCGATCATGTTGAGATAGCGCGGCTCGAAGATCTGCAGCGGCAGGTCGCCGCCAGGCAGCAGCAGGGCGCCGTCCAGGGGGAACACTGGAAGCATCTGCGGCAGGTCGGCGATGCGTCGATAGGCGGCCACGGCGCGCTCCTGGCGGTCAGCTGAACAGGATCGACGACAGCCGGCGGCGGCCGTTCCTGGCCACCTCCGACATCGGCCCGGCGGCCTCGAAGACGGTGAGCAGCTGCTTGCGCGCCGCCTCGTCGTTCCAGGCGCGGTCCTTCTCGATGAGGGTCAGCAGGTGGTCGGCGGCCAGGTCCAGCTGCTGGCGGCCGGCGAACGCCTTGGCGAGTTCGAAACGGGCCGCATGGTCGTCCGGATCGGCGGTCAGCCGCGCCTCGAACGGGGTGGTCTCGGATGGCGCGTGCGCGGCCAGCGCCAGGGCGGCGCGGACGCTGTCGAGATCGGGGTCCTTCGCGCCCTCCGGCGCCATGGCCAGCACCTCGCCGGCCCGCTCGGCGTCGCCGGTGGCCAGGTAGACCTTCGCCAAGCCGCCCAGCGCCTTCAGATTGCCAGGGTCGGCCTGCAACGCCTGGGCATAGGCCTGGGCGGCGCCGCCGAGATCCCCAAGCTCCAGGGATTCGCGCGCCAGCGACAGCAGACCATCGAGCGGCGAGGCGCCGGCCACGCCAGCGGCCTTGGCCAGCTTGTCGACGAAATCCCGCACCTGGCTGTCGGGCAGGGCGCCCATGAACCCATCGACCGGCTTGCCGTCGACGAACGCGAACACTGCCGGGATCGACTGCACGCGCAGCTGGCCGGCGTAGGTGGGGTTCTTGTCGATATCGACCTTGACCAGCTTGACCTTGCCCTTGGCGGCGGTGACCGCCTTCTCCAGCGCGGGCCCCAGCTGGCGGCAGGGACCGCACCAGGGCGCCCAGAAATCGACGATCACCGGCTGGGTCTTCGACGCCTCGATGACGTCGGCGATGAAGCTGGCGTCCGTCGCATCCTTGATGATCTCGCCGACCGGCTTGCCGGCGGTTTCCCCGATCAGGCTCATAGGCAAGGTCCTCTAAAAGCGCGCCGCGCAAAACATCTCGCCCGACAAGATGGTCGCGCGAGCCTCCGGCTTCAACGCGCCGCGACGCCTTCGATCCCCGTCATTTGCGAAAAATCCACCACCAGCGGGCAAACGCCCACCGCCGCGAAGAACCGCCGCAATCCGTCGCGGTCGATGCCGGTGGTGGCGGTGTTGGTCAGCGGATGGAAGTTCACCCGCGCGGCCTCGTCCAGCACCCGGTCGAGGACGAAGCGCACCCGGTGGTCCGTATCGTTGATCAGCGCAAAGGCGGCCACCGATCCCGGCGTGACCCCCAAGGTCTCTTCCATCAGCGCCGCATTGCCGAACGACAGCCGCGCCGCGCCGATCACCGCGGGCAGGCGTTTGAGGTCGATCGCCGTGCTGTCGGCCGCCGAGATCAGCCACAGCTGGCCCTTGGCGTCCTTGAGGAACAGGTTCTTGGTGTGGGCGCCCGGCAGGCCCGCCTTGACGTCGTCGCCCTCGCCCACCCGGAACACCGCGCGATGCTCCAGCGTGGTGGTCTCGGCGCCCAGACTGTCCAGCAGGGCCATCAGGTCGGCGCGGGTCTTCATGCCCGCGTTAGATAGCGGAACTGGACGCCGGCGCGACCCCCTGCTTTAGGGTCATGGGCGTCAGCTGCGAGGTCGTTCATGGAACTGGAGTGCTATCCCACCACCGAGCGGCCGCCGCAGATCGTGCCCGGCCGCCAGAGCCGGCCCTGGATGGACGCCTTCCACGCCCGCCACGCCTATCGCTGCCTGCCGCTGAACATGGCCAACACGTCCGGCTGGGAGATCCTCTGCCCGGTGGCCTTCACCGCCGAATGGAACGGCGGCATCCGGCAGGAGGACATCACGCTGAAGTCCGACCACCCCAGCCCCGACTTCCACCGGCTGGCCACCAGCCACTTCAGCCACGGGGTGCTGACCATGCACCCGGGCTATCTGTTCCGCACCCCGCCCGGCTGGTCGATGATGGCCATGGGCTCGCCCAACCACGTCAAGGACGGCATTCAGCCGCTGGCCGGCGTGGTCGAGACCGACTGGCTGCCGTTCCCCTTCACCATGAACTGGCTGTTCACCCGCCCGGGCCGGGTGCACTTCGACAAGGGCGAGCCGTTCTGTTTCATCACCCTGATCCAGGACAAACCGCTGCAAGAGATCCAGCCGGTGATCCGGCGGATGGATTCCAACTCCGAGCTGCGCGACCAGTACGACGTCTGGGAAAAGCACCGCAGCGAGTTCAACCAGCGGATCTTCCGTGGCGACCCCGAGGCCACCAAGGAGGCCTGGCAGCGCTACTACTTCAAGGGCGAGTACCCCGAGGAGATCGCCCCTGCCCGCGAGGACCACGTCAACAAGCGCCGGCTGAAGGAGCCCCGGTTCGGGCGGTAGGAAACGGG
>JANXXA010000369.1 GCA_025350885.1 Phenylobacterium sp. | reverse complement strand
AGCACCGGCTCACCCCAGGCGATGGCCCCGGCCGCCACCTCGGAGACCTTGCGGCTGCGCGACTTGCGCAGCGCCAGCGCGGCGATGTCGGCGGCGCGATATAGGCTGCGACGCGGGTCGGCGGGGTCGGCCCGGACCTGTACCCGGCCCCGGCTGACGTAGGCATAGAGCGTCTGGGCCCGCACCCCCAGCCGGGTTCGGGCCTCGTCGGCTGCGATCCAGTCCGCGGTCGGCATCGTTCTTATGTTGATTATATTGATCAAGATTGACGCAACTAGACTGCGGGCATTTCTGACAGCCTGCAAGCTGGTTTCTGGAGGCCGACATGTCGGATGGATTGGAAGGCGTTGTCGCCGCGGACACCGTGCTCTCGGAGGTGGACGGCCAGGCCGGTCGACTGATCATCCGCGGCCGATCTCTGGAGCAGCTGGCGGGTCGGGTGAGCTTTGAAGAGGTCGCGCGCCTGTTGTGGGAAGGCTTCTTCGACGACCTGCCGGACGACCTGGCGCCCGCCCTGGGCGCGGCGCGGCTGGAGGTGTTCGCCGAGGTGTCGGCGCTGGACACCGGCCTCCTGGACCGCACGCCGATCGAGGCCATGCGGGCCTTGACCGCGCGGCTGGCCGACGGCGACGATCTGGCCGTCGCGCTGCGGCTCACCGCCGCGCCGGCGGTGTTCACCGCCGCCGTGGTCCGCGCTCAGGCCGGCGAGGCTCCGGTCAGGCCCGACCCGGCGCTGGGCCACGCCGCCGACACCTTGCGGATGCTGCGCGGCAAGCTCGCCAGTCCCGCCGAGGTCGCCGCGTTGGACAGCTATCTGGTCACGGTCAGCGATCATGGGCTGAACGCGTCGACCTTCGCAGCCAGGGTGATCGCCTCGACGCGGGCGGGCCTGACCTCGGCGGTGCTCGGCGGGATCAGCGCACTGAAAGGCCCGCTGCATGGCGGCGCGCCCGGCCCGATCATCGACATGCTGGATGCCATCGGCCGGCCGGAGAACGCGCGCGCCTGGATCGAGGCGGCGCTGGACCGTGGCGATCGGCTGATGGGCTTCGGCCACCGGATCTATCGCGTCCGCGACCCCCGCGCCGACGCCATGAAGCTGGCGGTGCGCCGGCTGTCTCAAGGCAGCAACGTCGCGCCCGGCCGCCTGGCGTTCGCCGAAGCGGTGGAAGCCTCGGTGCTGGCGATCCTCAAGGACCGCAAGCCCGACCGGGCGCTGGACACCAACGTGGAGTTCTACACCGCCCTGCTGCTCGAGGCGCTGGCCTACCCGCCGTCGGCCTTCACCTGCGTCTTCGCCAGCGGACGGGTGGTCGGCTGGATCGCCCACGCCCGCGAACAGCTCGCCGGCGGCCGGCTGATCCGCCCGCAGTCACGCTACGTGGGGCCGCAGCCACGGATTGCCGCCTGAACTTGCGAGTCGCCTCCCCACTGGGCGGAGGGAAATGCTAGGGTCCGGCGATGACCGCGCTGCACGCCCTGACCCCCGCCGAGACCGCCAGGCTGACGCGCCGCGTGACGCTGCTGTCGGTGGCCACCGCGACTGTTCTGGTGACCCTCAAGATCGCCGCCTGGCTGGCCTCCGGCTCGGTGGCCCTGCTGGCCTCGACGGCGGATTCCGGTCTCGATCTCGTGGCCTCGCTGATCACCTTCTTCGCCGTGCGCTACGCCGCCGCCCCGCCCGACGCCGAGCACCGCTATGGACATGGCAAGGCCGAGGCCTTCGCCAGTCTGGTGCAGGCCGGCCTGGTGTTCGCCTCGGCCGCCCTGATCGCCCGCGAGGCGGTCGGCGACATGCTGGCCCCGCACCCCCTGAAACAGCAGGGCTGGGCGATCGCGGTGATGGTCGTCTCCATCGTGCTCACCGCCGTGCTGATCGTCGCCCAGGGCCGGGTCCTGAAACAGACCGCTTCCGTGGCGGTGTCCGGCGACCGGGCCCACTACGCCACCGACCTCGCCTCCAACCTGATCGCCCTGGTGGGGATCGGTATCTCGGTTTGGCTTGGCCTGAATGGCGTCGACGCCGCGGCCGCACTGGCCATCGCCGCGGTCTTGCTGTGGGGCGCGGTAAGTGTTTTCCGCGAAGCCTCCAGCCAGCTGATGGACCACGAACTCTCAGACGCGGCGCGGGCGAAGATCGTCGGGCTGTTGACTGAGGACGCCCGGCTGACCGATGTCCACCAGCTCCGCACCCGCGCGTCGGGCCCCTATGTGCACATCCAGATGCACGTGGATCTCGACCCCGACCTGACGCTGGAGGCCGCCCATCAGGTGATCGTGGCGGCGGAGAAACGCGTGCTCGAAGCCTTCCCCTCGGCCGACATCATCATCCACGCCGACCCGCGGGGCCGCGCCGAGCCGCACGGTGGCGCGTTCGCGGAATTCCGGCCCGAACAGGTACAGTCGCAGGTACGGTAAACGAGACCTTAACAGGTCCGGCGTCCACTGGGCCGGCCCGATCAACCCCTTCGCGTCAGCCGGACATGAGCCTCGAGCGCACCCTGCATCATTTCCCGCTCGATCCCGCCTCGCGACAGGTGCGGCTGGCGCTGGGCGAGAAGCGGCTGGCCTTCACCGGGGTCGAGGTTCGCTATTGGGAACGACCCAAGGCGCTGACGGCGATGAACGCCTCGGGCATGGTCCCGGTGCTGGTGGAGACCGACGACGAAGCGCAGCTGGTGCTCTGCGAGGCCCGCGCCATCCTCGACCATCTGGAGGAAACCGCCCCGGAGCCGGCGCTGCTCGGGCGCGACCCCGCCGAACGGGCCGAGGCGCGCAGGCTGCTGGCCTGGTTCGACCGCAAGTTCGAACATGAGGCCGGCGGCTATATCCTGCACGAGAAGATGGAAAAGCGCCTGCTGGGCCTGGGCGCGCCGGATCTTGCCAACCTGCGCCAGGGTCGCGACGGCCTGCGCACCCACATGTTCTACATCGACAAGCTGCTGCAGGAGCGCGAATGGCTGGCGGGACGCAGGCTGTCGCTGGCCGATTTCGCCGC
>JANXXA010000340.1 GCA_025350885.1 Phenylobacterium sp. | reverse complement strand
CTCGTCGATAAAATCTGACACTTGAGGCCCATGAGTCCCTTGGGTCGCGAACCGTCAGCTCTTCAACGACCCCTCACAACCCTGCCGTCTTGTCCGCAGGTGCGCCTCACGCCTAGTCTCGCCCCGGAACAGCGGGGGCGGAGCTTGCCGACGGTTGGCGAACAAAGGCGGCGTACAGCGCCCAGTGAGCCGAAGCCTGCGGTTGATCTGACGTGACCCGCGCGCCGACGCTCTACCTTACCTGCGGGCTGCCGGGCTCGGGCAAGACGACGCTCGCCGAGCGGATTGAACAGGAGGTTCCCGCGCTTCGACTGACGGCGGACCTCTGGCTGCATGAACTCTACCCGGGCATTTCCACATCGGAAGCTGAAGCCGGGCCGTTTCGGGGTCGGGTCGAGCGCTTGCAATGGCCGACCGCTGTGCGCGCCCTGGAGCTTGGCTGCAATGTCGTCTTGGACTGGGGGGTCTGGGCGAGAGAGGAACGCGACCTCTACCGAACCGGCGCTCGTGAGGTCGGAGCGCGGGTTGTATTGTGCCTCCTTGACCCTCCAGTCGATGAACTTTGGAACCGCCTGTCGCGCCGTAATGCGGATCGACCATTTGGCGCGTTCGCGATCACGAAGGCAGAGCTCCTCAAATGGTCGGAACTCTTCGAACGTCCTGGCGCCAATGAACTGGCGCTTTACGATCACTGGAGAGTGGACTGACCCCCGATGCCGCTGCCGGCGCGGCGGCGACCTTATTGTTTCCCGGCCGACGTGATTCACGCCAGCCGGGGTAGGGCCTAACCGTTGCTGACGCGCGGGGTCTTTACCTGCTGGTCCTGGTGGATCTGCTGCTGGCCGAGGAACCACAGGTAGGGCGGCAGGCTGTCCTCGACGAAGCCATAGCGGCGCCCATAGGCGTCGTCGCGGCGCTCCAGCAGCAGTTTCTCGGCCGACAGCTCCTCGGCAAACCGCTTGGCTGCGGTGGCGTCGCCGCTTTTCGGCGAGGCGGCGTCGATATCGGCGCTGCTGAATTCGCCCCCCCCCACCAGCGACGCGCCGGCGATCAACGTCAGCAGCTTGCCGCCGCCGTCGGCGAGCAGGCGTTCGACCTGCAACTGGATCGGCTTGGCCATCCGTGCGCGCAACTCCAGCAACGACTCGTCCAGCGCCGCGGAGACATCGTCCGGCAGCACGGTTCCGCGCCCGGCGTCGATCGCATTCAGCCCCGAATGATGGCAAAGCAGGGTCGCGATATAGGGCCAACCACGCGCCACATTGACGATGAAATCGCTGGCGGCGGGATCGAACGTCAGGCCGCTGGCGCGTTCGCCCGTGGCGACCAGGCTGCGGATCTCGGCTTCGGACATCAACGGGACGCGGACCGCCAGAATGTTGCGGCGGATCGAGGGAATATGTTCCACCAGCTCGGCAAGATCGGCCGCCACGCCGCCGATCACCACCTGCATCCGCACCGAGCGGTCAGAGAGGAACTTAATCAGCTCGGCGAGGTCACGGCGGAACTCGCTGGACTCGCAACGGTCGAATTCATCCAGGATGATCAGCGCCCGGGTGCCGGTGAGCTTGACGCACAGGTCGGCGAACTGACGCGGCGAGAACCGCTCAGGCAGCAGGTCGGCCAGCGACGAGCCGGCCTCGGCCTCCTGCGTGTTGGGTCCGAAATTGCTGTGATAAAGCAGGGGGATGTCTGCCGCTGCCGCGCGGAAGGTCTCCTCGAAATTCGACGCCGCGCCGCAGGAGGAATAGACGACGATGTAGCGCGCCTCACGCGCTGCCTCGGACAGCATGTGCAGCAGGGAGGTCTTGCCGATCCCGCGCTCGCCGTAAATGACTAGGTGCAGCCGCTGGTCCTCGATCGATCCGATCATCGCGCCCAGGACTTCGGTGCGGCCGGCGAACATCTGGCGGTCGCTGACCGGCTGCGACGGAGTGAAGGCGTTGCGCAGCTTCATCCGCATCGCGGTAAAGCGGTCGGAACGGCGGCGATCAACCTGATCGGCCGCCGTGGCCTTGAACCGGGGCAGGCCGCCAGTGGCGGTTGCCGCCTCGGCCCGCGACGACCCTTGCGCAAACAACTCCGAGACCGGGCGCGTCAGGTCAAGCTCGACGCTCGTGTCCCTGCGTGCGCCGCGCCGAAATAACGAAGATACCCGATCACCTAAGCCCACAGGCCGCCCTCCAGGTCGCCGCAGTGCGGCCTCAGTTGCTATTCACCATCTTAGAATCGAAAACTTACCGGTTAGTGGCGGATGATCGCCGCCGTATCCGGGCCACCGCCCTGGCCTTAGCAAAAATCGCGCCGAGCCGCGCTCGTGTTGCGACAGCCAACGCGATTCACCACTGTTCAAGGCGCAGCGGTTAGGCCAGTTGAACACGGCCGATTGATGACCTGTCCGCCAGGCAGGCGGGGTCCGGCGCGGGGCAGACCGAACGGCATGGACGCGGCGCGCGGAACGATCGAGGCCCTGCCCGGCGCGGGGCCGCCGTTGGTCAGCGTGATCATCCCGCACTATCACGACCTGGACGGGTTGGGGCGCTGCCTGACCGGGCTGGCCGCCCAGACCTACCCGCCTGACCGGGTCGAGATCGTGGTCGCCGACAACGCATCCCCGGAGGGTCGCGACGCGGTTGGCGCCGTCGTGGCCGGGCGGGCGCATTTGGTCATCGTCCCGGAAAAGGGCGCCGGCCCGGCGCGCAATGGCGGGGTTGCCGTGGCCGAGGGCGACGTCCTCGCGTTCATCGATTGCGATTGCGTGCCTGAGCCTGACTGGCTGCGGGCGGGGGTCGAGGCGCTTGACCGGGGCGATTTCGCTGGCGGACGGGTGCGCGTGCTGATCGAAACGCCTGGCAGGCCGCGCCCGACCGAAGCGTTCGAGGCGGTGTTTGCTTTCGACAACCGGCGCTACGTGGAGAGCATGGGCTTTACGGTGACAGCCAATCTGTTCTGTCCGCGGGCGGTGTTTTCCAAGGTTGGCGGGTTTCGCGTGGGGGTGTCGGAAGATCTGGAGTGGTCGCTGCGCGCGCGCGCGGCCGGCTATCGGATCGTCTATGCGCCGCTGGCCGTGGTCGGCCATCCCGCCCGGCGGTCCTGGGACGAGCTGATCGCCAAGTGGCGGCGCCTGAACGCCGAGACCTTCGGGTTGTCGGCGGGACGGCCTGGGCGGTCGTTACGTTGGATCCTGCGCAGCCTGCTGCTGCCGGCGTCGGCGCTGGCCCATACGCCGAAGGTCATCGCCAGCCCCGCGCTCACCTCCTGGCCGCAGCGATGGGCCGCGCTGGGGGTCCTCTATCGGCTGCGGTTTTGGCGGCTCATTGACGCCTTGTCGCTGGTCGGCCCGGCGCGGCGATCCTGAACATGCACGTCGCCATCGCCATCGTCGGCTTCCGCAACCCGGCCGACATCGTCTGTTGCCTCGAGGGCCTGGCGCAGAGTGAGCATGCGGCGTTCGAAGTCATCGTCTGCGAGAACGGCGGCGACGCGGCCTTCGAAGCTCTGGCGGCGGCGATCCCGGCGACCTTGGCGGGCGGACAGGCCGTGCGCACCTTCAACGCCGGCCGCAACCTGGGCTATGCCGGCGGAGTCAATCGCTGCCTTGCCGAGACCCCCGACGCTGAAGCCTGGTGGATCCTCAACCCCGATACGTGTCCGGCGCCGCGGACCCTGGCCGCGATGATTGCCCGGCTGGAGGCGGGCGACTGCCAAGCGGTCGGCAATACCGTGCATCATCCGAACGGCGTCGTTCAGTCGCACGGCGGGGTCTGGCGCCGATGGCTTGCCCGGGCGGTGTCGATCGGGCACGGATCGCGCCTGGAGACGCCGGTGAACGCCGCGGCCATCGAGGGGCGGCAGACCTATCTGAACGGCGCGTCGATGCTGGTCAGCCGACGCTTCGTCGAGGTCGTCGGCGGGATGCGGGAGGAATATTTTCTCTATTGCGAAGAGGTCGAGTGGTGCCTGCGCGCGCGCGCGCTGGGTTTGACGCTGGGCTTCGCACCAGACGCCCCGGTGCTGCATGAGCAGGGAACCGCCACCGGCAACACCACCGACCTGAGACAGCGGTCGCGGCTGTCGGTCTACCTCAATGAACGCAACCGGCTGCTGCTGACCCGCGATTGCTTTCCGGGCGTTCTGCCGGTCGCCGCGGCCGCGGCCCTGGTCCTGCTCAGCCTCAGGTTCGCGCGCCGCGGCGCCTGGAAACAGCTCGGCTATGCCTTGCAGGGCTGGTGGGCGGGCCTGCGCAACGAGCGCGGGGTTCCAGCGGGCGTCTAGCCGGTCGCGCGGAGTTCAGGGCATGGTAAGGCGACACGCGCAGGGTGGCGGCATGCAACCTTTGGGGAAGAGCAGTGGCTGACGGGCCCACAGAGCCGGATCTCGTGACGGTGGTCCTGCCGACCTACAATCGCGCGCGCACGCTGCCGCGCGCAATCGCCAGTGTGCTCAACCAGGACTATCGCAACCTCGAACTGCTGATCATCGACGACGCGTCCAGCGACAACACCGCGCAGGTGGTCGCCACGGTCACCGATCCGCGCGTCCGCTACATCCCCTTGACCCGCAATGGCGGCGCGTCGCACGCCCGCAACGCCGGTCTGTCGGCGGCGCGGGGGGCGTTCATCGCCTTCCAGGACAGCGACGACGAATGGCTGGCTGGCAAACTTGCAAAACAGGTCGCCGCCGCCAAAGCCGCCGACGATCCGGCTGTCACCGTGTTTCATCCCAAGATCGTGGTCGGCAAGGACGAGCGCGCGCGCTATGGGCCGCACCGGGTCTGTTGCATGCCGGCCATCGCCGCGGGCGACCGCGATTTCATCCGGCTGATCCACGAAACCAACCTGATCAGCCCGCAGGCGCTGCTGATTTCCCGCGAGGCGTTCAACCGCGCCGGATTCTTCGACGAGGACCTGGTCAATAACGAGGACTGGGCCTACGGGATCGAGCTCTTCTACCGGACCAAGGTGGTGTTCGTCGAAGAGCCGCTGGTGATGAATTACCTGCAGCCCGACAGCATATCGATGCTGAGGCGGACCGGCGCGCGGGCGCAACTGCGGGTCATCCAGAAACTGCGGAAATATCCTGAAGCCACCCCGGCGACGATCGGCGGACACGTCGCCCGCATCGGCTGGGGGATCTCCAAGCTGGGGTTTCCACGGCGGGCGCGCACGCTGCTGCTGCATTCCCTGCGGCTGGATGCGCGGCCCTGGAAGACCTGGGCCAGGCTGGTGGCGACCCAGGCGAAGATCTGGCGCGGGCCCCTACCGCTAACGCGCCGCCCTTAGGGCGCCTGCAGCGGCGCGGCGGTGCTCGGTGGCCGCAGGCGAAGGGACTTGAGCCGAAGCGCGGGCTTTTCCAGAAGAAACCAGCTGACGGCGCCCAAGGCCAGCGACCCCAGCAGGGTCAGGAGCATCAGGGCGGCAAGCGGGATGTCGCGCCAGTACCAGATCAAGAGGCCAGCAACCGGCCAGGCGTAGAGATAGACACCGTAGGAAATGTCGTCCTTGGCGTTCAGCGTCCGAAGGAATTGCCAGTCCCAGCGAAACACCGCCCAGAACAGCACATAGCCGCCCAGCGCGATCAGCGCCGGTTCGGCCAGCAGCGGCACGAACTGCAGCGCAACGGCGGCGACGCCGCAGACCGCGGCCAGCCGGCCATCGTAGCGCCCGGCCAACAGCTTGAAGCAGGTTCCGGTCATGAAGGCGGCGGCCAGCCGCAGGGTCATCCTGGGTTCGCCGAACATGCCCTCGAACCGATCCGACACCCGCAGGCCCTCCAGCGGCGGCAGGCTGAAGGCCAGCATGGCGGCGAACACGCAAAGGGTCAGCAGCAGGAACAGTCTGGGCCGTCCGTAGAGCCCCAGGAAACCCAGCACCGCGACGCCGATGTAACAGCGGAATTCGTAGGAGATTGACCACATGGAACCGTTGAGGCCACCGCCGAAGTGCTGGCCAGCGAAGACGCCCGGAACGTCCGGGGATTTCAGCAGCAGCGCGCGATAAACCACTCGGACCCAGTCGCCGGGGCTGAGCAGCTCCAGTTGCGCGCCGGCCAGGGGACCGACGACGGCGATACAGACGATGGTGCAGACCAGGAAGGCCGGGTAGATCCGCAGCACCCGCTTCCAGAAATATCCCAGGCGGTCCGACATGAAGCTGGCGGCGATCAGATAGCCACTGATCAGGAAGAAACCATCGACCGCCAGGGCGCCCAGCGACAGGCCGCCGAACAGCCAGTGCAGCGGCTCGCGCGCATCGTTCCCGTCCAGCATTTCGATACTGTGAGAGACGATCACCAGCGAGGCGAACAGCAGCCTGAAAGCCCCGAAGCTGTTGTCACGTCCCGTCGTCATGCCGATGGCGCCCTCACACAATTCAACTCGATGCGCCCGTCCGGAAGCATGGCGGAGCCTACCTTGCGCGGCGCGAGCCTAAAGCTCTGTGAAGAGCCCAGGCCGCACCACGAATTCGGGTCAACCGATCAAAAATTACTCTGTCATCCCGGCCGTAAGCCTGCGCAGCAGGCTGAAGCGCCGGGGCCCAGGGGTTCACGCTGTGCGCTCGCTCCTAGGTCCCGGCTCGGCCTTTCAGGCCGCCCGGGATGACAGAGTTTTGGGGGTCTTGCCTCAAAAATCAACCCGAGTTCGTGGCCCTGCCGCCCATGATCGCATCCTTGACAGGGTTCCGCAGGCAGCGGTATCGCACGCCTGTGCCTCGCCATTCAAACCGATATCAGGAAGGTCCCACTTGTCCCTGTCGCGAGACGAAATTCTAGCTTCAATCCGCGATATCATGCGCGATGTTTTCGACGACGACGACCTCGAGATCTCGCTGCAGACCACTGCTGAAGAGGTCGAGGACTGGGACAGCCTCAGCCACATCCGGCTGATCGTCGCGGTGGAGCGAAAATTCGGATTCAAATTCAAGAATTCAGAGGTCGAGGCCCTGAAGAACGTCGGCGAGCTCGTCAACCTCGTTGAAACAAAAGTCGGCTAAGCCAACCCAGCTTTGGTCTAGGGTTCCTTGCAATGCTGCGCGATCTGCCTTGGCTGCCGGCGCCGCGGCCTACGTTCCGTGACGATCTGCGCCGGCTCCAGGCGGAGCTCGCCGGCGGCATGGGCGGCGACTTCCCGCAGCGCGTGATGGCGCTCGCCACGGCGGCGCTCGATGAGACTCAGCTTTCCCGGCTGGCGGGGCTGGCCGGCGCCGTGGCCGACAGCGAGACTGCGGTTGCAGGCCTGGACCGCGTGCGACTGGGCGTCATCGGCGACGCCACCCTGACCCTGCTCGGGCCGGCGATCGCCGGATCGGCCCTGCGGCACGGCGCGGCGGTGCGGATCGTCGAGGGGGAATATAGCGCGGCGCTGCAGGAGGCCACCGATCCCGACAGCGCGGTCCGCACCGCCAGGCTGGACATGGTGCTGATCGTCACCGACCGCCGGCTGCTGGGGCTGGACCGCGCCGCGGCGGATCCGCAGGAGGCCGCCGTCAAGGTCGCCGGCGCTTTCCAGAAGATCGTTCGCATGGTCGAGGGCCTGCGCCCCTCCGTGCGGTCGGCGATCCTGGTGCAGACCTTGGTCGCGCCGGTGGAGCCGCTGTTCGGCAGCTTCGACCGGGTCGAGGCGGGGTCTTCGTTCTCGATGGTCGAGGCGTTCAATCGCCAGCTGGCCGAGTGGGCCGGCTCCGGCGCGGTGGTGCTGATCGACATTGCCCGGCTGGCCGCATCGGTGGGGCTGGAGAGCTGGGATGATCCGCGCCAATGGCATGGATCCAAGCTCGGGTTCGCCCCGGACCTGCTTCCGGTCTATGGCGACGTGGTGGCCCGGACGATCGGCGCGGTGCTGGGCCGGACGCGCAAGTGCCTGGTGCTCGATCTCGACAATACGCTTTGGGGCGGGGTGATCGGCGACGACGGTCTGGCCGGCATCCAGCTGGGCCAGGGTTCCGGGTCGGGGGAGGCCTTCGTGGCGGTGCAGCGCATGGCGCTGGAGTTGCGCGCCCGGGGCATCGTGCTGGCGGTCTGCTCGAAGAATGAGGAGGACGCCGCCCGGCTGCCGTTCCGCGAGCATCCGGACATGCTGCTGCGCGAGGAGCACATCGCCGTCTTCCAGGCCAACTGGACCGACAAGGCGGCCAATCTTAGGGCCATCGCAGCGGCGCTGAACATCGGCATCGACGCCCTGGTGTTCCTCGACGACAACCCCGCCGAACGCGCCCAGGTGCGCCGCGAACTGCCGGCGGTCG
>JANXXA010000327.1 GCA_025350885.1 Phenylobacterium sp. | reverse complement strand
TCAGTTCTTAACCCCCAGGGCCTATATCGGGCGGGTCAGGGCTTGCTCTGACTATGGAGATAAACGCGCACGCAATAAGCGGACTGGACCCGGGTGCGATTCCCGGCGGCTCCACCAACCTTCCCTCGGGTATCGCCGGGGAGCCCATCTCTAGGGTGGAAGTAGGGGGCCGATCAGCATCGACAGACGTCTAAAGGTGTTGCTTTCTCTCGGCCTGACCCACCGTCCCGGGTTTTAAACTAACTGCGAACGATAACTTCGCTGGAGAACTCCGCCTGGCCGCGTAAGCGGTTCGACGGTTCTCAACCTAAGCCCTAGGGGTTCAGATCCCTAGGCGGGGCCCGGGAGGCGCCTGCCAACAGAAGCCTCCCACCTAACTCCGAGATCGGCACCCTCCGTCTTTCTTGGGCAAGAGGGCGGGCGCCTGCCAACAGAAGCCTCCCACTTAAACTCCGAGAGTCGTCGGGCATCGCCGTCTTCCGCTGCGCCGCCTCGGAGGTGATCAGCGGTTCGCACGGCATTGCGATGGGCCTGTTGCAAGCGGCGCATGATCGCAGCGCCCCCTCCACCGCTTCGCGGTCCCCCTCCCCCGCGAAACGCGGGTGAGGTAAAGAGTCTGAAGGATCTCAAGGCGTGGACCTGGCGAAGAAAACCTCACCCGCTCGCGGGGGAGGGGGACCGCGAAGCGGTGGAGGGGGCGCTGCGGCCGCATGAGAGGCGCCTGCCAACAGAGGCCTCCCACCTATCTCCGACGCGTCTATGGCCCCCCGCCTTGCACATGGCGGCGCAGGCGCTACCTTTGCAGCACGTTCGTTCGGAGACACCATGGCCCAGGATCCGCCGGCCCAGGACTTGATGCACTATGAGGCGATGGCCCAGGACGCGCTGCGCGGCGTGGTCAAGGCCGCGCTCAAACGCGCCGCGGAGCCGCAGGGCCTGCCCGGCGCGCACCATTTCTATGTGACCTTCAAGACCGAGGCGCCGGGGGTCTCCGGCCCGATCGATCTGCTCGGCAAATATCCCGACGAGATGACCATCGTCCTGCAGCACCAGTACTGGGACCTGGCGCCGGGCGAGACCTTCTTTTCGATCACCCTGCAGTTCGGCGGCCAGCCCAAGCGGCTGAGCGTGCCCTACGCCGCCGTCACCCGCTTCTACGACCCCAGCGTGCAGTTTTTGCTGCAGTTCGAACCGCCGGCCGCCACGGACGGCAAGGCCGCCGAGCCGCAAACCAAGGCCGCGCCTCAGGCCGAGGCGGCGGCGGACGACGGCGAGGCCAAGATCGTCTCCCTCGACCAGTTCCGCAAGAAGTGAGCCGCCCCGCATGAGCGAGACCGTAGTCCTGGCCGCCGAGCCACAGACGCCTGAGGCGCTCACCGACGAGGCGATCCTGGCGCGCTTCCAACGCACAAGGAACCAGCCGACAGGCTCGCAGACGCTGGGCTTTCGCATGGTTTCGGTGAGCCAGGCGACGATGACCGTCGAGGTGGAGTTCGAGGCCCGGGCCGAGCTGCTGCTGAACCCGATGAAGCAGATCCAGGGCGGCTATCTCTGCGCCATGCTGGACGAGTGCATGAGCGTCGCCTGCATGGTGGCGTCGGGCATGACGGCCGTGGCGCCGACGCTGGAGATGAAGACCAGCTTCTTCCGACCCGGCTTGCCCGGCAAGCTGCGCGGCGTCGGGCGGGTGGCCAAGTGGGGGCGCAAGGTGGCCTTTACCGAAGGCGAGATCTACGACGCCGACGGCAAGCTGCTGGCCAAGGCCACGGGTACGGCGATGCCGACGCCGTTCCAGACCTACAAGACCTAAGGCGTGATGCGGCGGCTGGCGCGCCTGGCCTGGCTGATTCTAAGCCTGAGTCTCGTCCAGGCCGAACCGGCCGCGGCGGACGCCGCCTTCAGCGACTGGGCGGCCGTGGTCGTCGCCGGGGACTGGCACGCGCACTCCGGCGGCCCGTCGGAGGCTTTCGACAATGCGCGGCGCGACGTCTCCCTGGCCTTCGAGCGCGCCGGATTCGAGCGCGCGAACCTGCGGGAATTCTCGGTGCGACCGGAGCGCTACAGGAACCCCGATCCTGAGAAGTCGGCGCCACAGGCCATCTACAACGCGCTGGCCGAGCTGACGCCGCGGGCGACCGGGGGCTGCCTGGTCTATTTCAGCTCGCATGGCGCGCCGCAGGGCGTGGTCATCGACCAGCA
>JANXXA010000307.1 GCA_025350885.1 Phenylobacterium sp. | reverse complement strand
CGAGGGCGGCTGGGTCGCCGGCCAGAGCTGGGCGCGCGAGGTCACCGTCCCCGCCGATTTCGACTTCAGCCTGAGCGAAGGCCCCAAGGAGACCCCCGGCGGGGGCCAACAGCTGGGCCGGGGCCGTCTGGTCGGCGGCCGACCAGGCCAGCCCCTCGGCACGGACCACGCCCTTGTCGGACCACCAGCCGGGGGTCTCCTTGGGGCCTTCGCTCAGGCTGAAGTCGAAATCGGCGGGGACGGTGACCTCGCGCGCCCAGCTCTGGCCGGCGACCCAGCCGCCCTCGGCCAGCAGGTTGGCGGCCGAGGCGAGCGCATCGGCGGGCGACCCCCAGATGTCGCGGCGGCCGTCGCCGTCGCCGTCCACCGCCAGGCTGAGGTAGGAAGACGGCGTGAACTGGGTCTGGCCCATGGCGCCGGCCCACGAACCCTTCAGCTGGCTGCGGGTCGCCTCGCCCGAGGCGATAATCTTCAATGCCGCGATCAGCTCGCCCTCGGCCCAGTCGCGCCGCCGACCCTGGGCGGCCAGCGAGGCCATGGACCGGATCACGTCGAAGTCGCCCTGGATCGCCCCGAAACCGCTCTCCCGCGCCCAGACCCCCAGCAGGATCGCGCGTGGCACGCCATAGCGACGCTCGATGGCGTCGAAAGCCGAAACTTCAGAGCCCTTGCGCGCGCCCATGGCGATCGCCCCCGGCGCCACTGCGCCGGCGATATAGATCGAGATCGGCTGGGAGAACTCCGGCTGGCGGCTGTCGCGGGCCATGACCCGGGGGTCAGGGGTCAGGCCGGCCATCTCGCGGCTCACCAGGGCGGGCGCGAGCCCCGCCTTCACGGCGCGCGCATAGAACTCCACGGCCCAGGCATCGAACACCATGTCACCGGAAACTGCCGGCGGGGTGACGGGGGCGGAAGTCTGGGCAGAGGGGGTCTGGGCAGCGGGGGGCTGGCGAGAGGGCGGGGCCGGCGCAGCGAAGGCCGGCGGGCCGGGCAGCGACCGGATCGTCGGCGGCGTCACCGCCGGGCTTGCGCAACCGGTCATGATCAACAAATGCAACAGGGAATGGCGATGACGGAGCATCCTGCGCAGTCTATCGGGCGTCGCGCGCCGTCTCAATCACAAGGCCGTCAGGCGCAAGATTGACTTGCCCCAGCCCATTCCGTATATCCGCGCGCTCCCTAGTAAACCCCGGACGCCACCGTCCGCGCGCCCGAGATTAAGTCATGAAGGTCAGAAGCTCGCTCAAGTCGCTGAAGACGCGCCACCGCGACTGCAAGCTCGTGCGCCGCAAGGGCGTCGTCTACATCATCAACAAGACCAACCCGCGCTTCAAAGCCAAGCAGGGCTGAAGGCGGGGGCGGTCAGCGGTCGTCGCTGCGCACCAGATCGAAGAATTCCTGGCGTGTGCGCGGGTCGTCACGGACCTCGCCCAGCAGGTGACTGGTGGTGAGCCTTGACCCCGGCGTGTTGACGCCGCGCATGGTCATGCAGCTGTGTTCGGAGACGATCACCACGCCGACCCCCTTGGGCTGGAGAATGTCGCAGATCGCCTTGGCGATCTCGGCGGTGAGCTTTTCTTGGATCTGCAGGCGCCGCGCGAAGCCGTGGACCACGCGCGCCAGCTTGGAAATGCCGACGACGCGGTTCGACGGCAGGTAGCCCACGTGGGCCTTGCCGAGGAACGGCAGCATGTGGTGTTCGCAGAAACTGACCACGCGGATGTCCTTCAGGATCACCAGCTCGTCATAGCCGCCGACTTCGTCGAAGGTGCGTTCAAGGTACTCGCGAGGATCGATTTCGTAGCCGGAGAACAGCTCCTTATAGGACTTGGCCACCCGCTTGGGCGTATCGACCAGCCCCTCGCGATCCGGATCGTCGCCGGCCCACCGGATCAGTGTGCGGACCGCCGCTTCCGCCTGCGCCTGGGTGGGCGGAGGGTCGGGGTGATCTGACATCTCTTGAGCCCTCCGCGGCGTTGCAGCTTAACGGCTGAGGCTCGCTGATGGTTCATGGCCGGATGACAGCCGCCGGGCGCGCCGCTAGGGTCCGCGCCAACGTCCATTTCCAGCTTAGCAGAGACCTCCCATGGCCGACGACGCCTCCGCCCACCCCGATGTGCTGAACCAGGCCGCCCAGGGGCAGCTTAAGTCCATCGTCGAGCGTATCGAGCGGCTGGAGCAGGAAAAGTCCGAGATCGCCGAGCAGATCAAGGAAGTGTTCGCCGAAGCCAAGGGCAACGGCTTCGACACCAAGATCCTCAGGAAAGTCGTGCGCATCCGCAAACAGGACCGCGCCAAACGCCTGGAGGAAGACGCCATCCTCGACCTCTATCTCGCCGCGATCGGGGAAATTTGAACCGCCAACCTCCCGATAAAAGGCCGCCAAAGACGCCGAAGCCCCGCAGCCCGCCGAAGCCGATCGACTACAAGGCCCAGGCGAAACGGGCGGCGCTCAATGCGCTCCGCCGCGCCCAGCGCCACGCTGACCGTGCGGGCGTGAAGGTCTCCGAGTGGGAAGGTGAATTCCTGGGGTCGGTGACCGATCGCCTGAAGACCTTCGGCCGCGCCTTTGGCGACCCCGAGAAGGGCGCCCCCGGCCAGGCGCTCTCAGCCTTGCAGACCGTCAAGCTCAAGGAGATCACGGCCAAGGCCAAGGGGGAAAAGAAAGAGCTAAAACGCAAACCGTTCGGGCGCAGGCCAAGTCCGCGTCCCTAAGCTAGCCCGGACCAGCGGCTTTGCACTCGGTCGCGAACTGGGTCCGGGTGCGGCCTTTGCGACTGGCGCAGGTCAGGCGGTCGGCCCGCTGGGCCGCGGCGCGTTTCTCGGCCTCGGTGAGGGGCGTGGTGCGGGGCGGGGACTTGACCGCGGCCGCGCGGTTGTCGGCCTCGCGCTGGGCAATGTCGTCCAGGTGGCGCTGCTCGATGGCGTCGTAGTTGTGCCGGTTCTGGGCGCAGGCCGGCGCCGCCAGCGCGCTGATCACAAGGCCAACACTGAGAAACCAGCCCAGGCGCATCGATCCCCCTCCAACCGGGAAAGCTTGGCGCGCCCGCGCCTGTCGGGTCAAGCCGTCGGCGTCAAGCTACGCTGGCCTTGCGGCCACCGCTCCCCGCCAGTCGAATCAGAGCCGCGAGGCGGTCCGAGCGCGACCCCGGCTCACGCGACCTGGGCTTCGGCGGTTTCGATGTCGTCGGCGGCTTCATCGCAGCTCCCCCGGATCACGTCTTCCAGGCCCTGTTCACGGACCTTGCGATAGAGCGTCGAGCGGCCGATGCCGAGCCGGCGGGCCACCTCGCTCATGTGGCCGGCGTAGATCTCGATGGCCAGCTGGATCAGGTCACGCTCGATCTCTTCCAGCGTGCGCAGGTGTCCGCGCTCGTCGAGGATGCGCACCGGCGCCGCCTGGGGCATCGGCGGCATCAACGGATGGCTGCCAGACAGGCTCGCTGGGCTGGCCAGCGGCGTGTGCAGCGATATGGGCGGCGCGACGCCGGAGATCGCCGGGAAGTCGTGCGGCTGCAGATAGGGCGCGTCGGCCAGAACGATGGCCCGATAGACCGCGTTCTCCAGCTGGCGGACATTGCCCGGCCAGTCGAAGGCGCAGAGGAAGGCCATGGTCTCCGGCGTCGCGCCGACCACGGTCTTGCCTTCCTCGATGTTGAAGCGCCTGACGAAGGCGTCCACCAGGGCGGGCACGTCGTCCTTGCGCTCGCGCAGCGCCGGCGCCTCGATCGGAAAGACGTTGAGGCGATAGTAGAGATCCTCGCGGAACCGGCCTTCCTTGACCGCCTGGGTGAGGTCGCGATTGGTCGCCGAGACGATGCGCACATCGACCTTGATCGAGCGCTTGCCGCCCACCGGGTCGATCTCGCTCTCCTGCAGGGCGCGCAGCAGCTTGACCTGAATGTCCAGGGGGAGCTCGCCCACCTCGTCGAGGAAGAGCGTGCCGCCGTTGGCCTCCTGGAACTTGCCCAGGTGCTTGTCGGTGGCGCCGGTGAAGCTGCCCTTCTCGTGGCCGAACAGGATCGATTCCACCAGGTTCTCGGGGATCGCCCCGCAGTTCACCGCCACGAAGGGCTTGCCGGCGCGGTCGGAGGACCCGTGGACGGCGCGTGCGATGACTTCCTTGCCGACGCCGCTCTCGCCTGAGATCAGGATCGGGATCGAGGAGCGGGCCGCCCGTTCGCCCAGCCGCTTGACCAGGGTCATGGCCGGCGAGGCGCCGATCAGGTCTTCGAAGGTGGTGCGGCCGGACTGATGCTTCTTGAGCCGGTCGACCTCGCCCTTCAGTGCGCCCATCGACAGGGCGTTGCGGATCGAGACGATGATCCGTTCCGGCGCGGCCGGCTTGATGAAGAAATCCACGGCGCCGGCCTGCATGGCCTGGACCACCGTATCGATGCCGCCGGTAGCGGTGACCACGATCACCGGCTGGCGGTGGCCGCGGGCGCGCATCTCGACCAGGGTGTCCTGGCCGGAAATCCCCGGCATCACCAGGTCCAGCAGGATCACGTCGGGCGTCGCGCCGGACGCCAGGTGGGCGATCGCCTGATCGCCGTTCTCGGCATGGGCCACCGCGAAGCCCTCGCGCTCAAGGACCGCCTGGATCAGCCGACGCTGTGTCGGGTCGTCATCGACGACGAGGACCGTTTTGGCCATTGAAAACACCCACCGTGACCGGCCGCCGCCTCATGGACGAAGGCTCCTGTTGTCACGAATTGATACAGGGCAGGCGTAAAGGACGCGTTTCGCAGACCTGAGTCAGGGGTTAACGGCGGCGATCAGCAAACCGCTTCCAACTCTTGGCCCGCAGACCGCCACAGCGCTCCTGATCCTGGCCCGCCTCAGGGAATGGCGATGGTGAAAGCGCCGCGGCCGTGGGTGGCGCAGATCAGGGTGGTCCCTGTCCATATGAGGTCCTCGACGGCGACGTTGGCCGGCCCTTCGTTGGTCGGCGACCAGGTCGCGCCCCCATCCTCGCTGGCGAAGACGCCGACCTCGGAGCCGATGTAGATCCAGTCGGCATGCCGCGGGTGGACGCTCACCGACCGGACCGGCGCGGCGGGTAGGGCGGCGCCGAGGTTTGACCAGGTCCGGCCAAGGTCGCGGGTGACCCAGACGTTGCCGGTGACATAGCCTCCGAAGGTGGCGAACACCGTGTCGGTGTTGTGCGGCGAGACCAGCAACTGGGTGCAGAAGCGCCGGGCCGGCAGCGGCGACGGACCCTGCCCGCTGATCAGCGACCAGCCCGGCTGGACGGCCGTCGCGTTGGCGCAGAACCATACCTCGCCGTCACCGTGACCGACCCAGACGCGGTCGGAGTTGGCGGGATCGATGGCGACCGAGCTGATCGGCTGATTGGACGGTGTCTTGATCCGCGCCCATCGTGGTCCACTGGTCGGCGAGTTCGCCGTCTTGGCGTCGTCGGTGCGCCAAAGCGATGCGCCGCCGGCCAGCAGCCGGTTCGGAAACCGGGTGTCGATGGCGAAGGGTGCGATGAACAGGGCGTCCTGATTGAAGGCGTCGGGGATGCGGAAGGGCTCCGGCTTCCAGTCCCAGGCGCGGGTCACCGCGTTCCAGAACTGGCCGCTGATATAGCGGTCGCCGTTGACGTCGTCGGTGGTGGCCCCGTCGGTGTTGCGGAAGACGCCGAGAAAGACGTACTCGCCGTAGAACACCTGGCCGTCGCTCGGATCGGATTCGCAGTAGCCGCCGTCGCCGCCGAACACCTTCTGCCAGGCGCCAGGGCCGGCGTTGGGGTGGAACGCCGCCGTCCCGTTGTCCTGCAGACCGCCGACGATCACCCCGGACCCGTCATGGACGCAGGCGCTGTAGAGCTGCGAGACCGTGTAACCCTGGTTGAGGCTCGACCAGCCGGCCACCCTGGGCAGGGCGGCGTCGTTGCCGACCGTGGCGATGTTGTCCGCCCGAAAGACGCCGCCGTCATTGCCGAAATAGACCGTGCGGTTGGTCCCGCCGTTGTATTGCGCGTGGGCGACGATGACGTGCTGGTCGGCATGCGCTGAGCGATCATCCCACCAGGTGCTGATGTCGGCGAAAGTGTCCCCGCCGTTGGTCGAGCGCCACAGGTCCAGGCCGCCGGCGATGACCAGGTTGGCGTTGGTCGGATCGCCCGCCCAGACGACGTTGGCATACCAGCCCTGGTCGCCCAGGTACTGGGTCGGCTTGGCGTCGGGGTTCAGCGCGCGGCGCTTTGTGAAGCTCTTGCCGCCGTTGATGGAACGCCAGATCTCACCGCCGCCGTTGTCCACCGAGGCATAGACCGTCTTGGGGTTGGCCCTGGCGTAGCACAGGTTGATCCGGCGGCCGGGTCCCGGGCGGGTCGCCAGCGTCCAGGTGACGCCGCCGTCCGCCGTGAACCAGGACTGGCCCGACGACATCGAACCGGCCACGGCGCGCTTGGCGTCCGTCGGGTGGAACTTGATGTCGGCTACGGCGGCGGTGAGCACCGGCGTCCAGACCGCGCGCGACGCATCGGCGCTGCGCAGGATCGCGTTGCCGGTGGCCGCGAGCAGCACGGCGCCGTCCGCGCTGATGGCGAGCTTGTTCACCGTCGTCCAGGCCGCGCCCGAGGTGGACTGCAGCTGCCGCCAGGCGAGGCCATCGTCGGTAGTGAAGATGCCGCCGCCGCGAATCGCATCGACGTTGCCGAAGCCCTCGCCGGTGCCGGCGTAGATCCGTTGCGGGTGGGCGGGGTCCATCACCATCGAGGTGACCGACAGGTTGGACATGAAATCGTCCGCTGGCGTCCAGTGGGCTCCACTGTCGTCGCTGCGCCAGACGCCTCCCGCGACGCTGCCAGCCCACAGGCGGTTGGGGTGCTGCGGGTCGGTGAGGATGGACCGCGTGCGCCCGCCAATATTGTCCGGGCCGATGGCGCGCCAGCGATTGTGGGCCAGGCCGGCCGCGGGCGGCGGGGCCAGGCTGGCCGCAGCGACGGCGCCGCCGACCGGCAGGCCCGCGCTGACGCCGACGTCGGATCGCAGGCGCAGGCTGTCGAGCTGTCGCAACGCCGCCAGCAGCGGCTGTTTGGGGATCAGCCCGTCGTCATCGCGGGCCTGCTCGACCCGGAAGGCGCGGCGGGCGCGCGGCATGTCGGCGTAGTCCTTGCGGCGCAGCGCGCGCATCAGCGCCTTTTCCGGCAGGGCCTTGATCCCTTCGCTGGTGAGCCCGCGCAGGTCGCGCAGCAACTCCACCTGCTCGGTGGAGATGTCCCGCAGCCGCGACAACTGGTTCAGGTTGAAGGCCATGATTCAGAGTCTCCCGTTGTCGTCAGGGCCTGGGTGGACGCGGCGGCGTCCACTCAACCTCGTCCAGGGTGGTGGTCCAGGCCGGCCCGGCTGACCCGGAGTCCGTGGCTTCCAGCAGCAGTCGCCGCGGGCCCGCGTCCTCGCTCAGGCGCAAGGCGAACGCGCGCGCGCCCAGCGTGGTCCGGGCGAGGAGCCCCGCGCCGGCCGGGGCGTCAGCGGGGGGTGTCGGGGTGGGGATGTCCGACCTCGCGGCCTGATGGGCGGCCGGCTGTGGCTGCCCGCCGGTGTCCGGCGCCAGCACGGCGCCGCGCGCCTGCAACGGGGGCGGTGCGTTCAGCGATGCCGCGCCACCCGAGTGGCGTTGCCGCGCCTCCCAGTCGAAGCGGAACTGGCCCTCCAGGCGCGAGGCGCGGATCTGAAAGGCCGCCGGGTCCTCCAGCAGCGCCGCCGCCCAGGGCGGGATATCCAGCGGCTGCGGCTTGCCCTGATCGGCGCCGGTCGCGGCGTCCAGGCGACGCAGGACCAGCGCTGGCCCGTCGCGCGCGAGCGTCGACAGATACTCGGCTGTCGCGGCCAGCGGGCGTCCGGCGCTCGCCTTGCGCCAGAGAACGCGGCCGGTGTGCAGGTCGATGGCGATCACGTCTGTCGCACCGAGACTCAGAAAGGCGCGCAGACCCTGCTCGTCCCGCACGCCGCCAGGGAAGGGCTCCGCCACGGCCCGGACCTCACAGCGGTGGCGTCTTCGGGCCGGCCCGCCCGCCGACGAGGCTGACGAGGCCAGCCTGGATGGCGCTGAACGCGTACCAGGTGAGCACGAATGCGCCGCCCTCGAGCGCAAAGCTGCCGAACCGATAGAACAGCGAGGCGAGCAGAAAGGCCGCGGCGAAGGGCCCCGCTTCGCGGCGCAGCGCGATCTCGATTCCGAATTCCTTGATCAGCGAGAACATCGGCGATCCTCAGTCTTGCGCAGGTGTAGGACCCACCACTGCAATTGGTGCACGAAGGTCGGCGGCGCGCAACCTGGTCTCCGCCCAGGCGACGTCGGCGCTACGCCGGACGCAACCGGATCTCCGCCGGCCCCTGCGTCATCCGCCCGACCACCGCGGCGTCGTCGAAGCCGCGCGCCCTGACCAGATCCAGCACAGCTTCCGCCGCCTCGGCCGCCACGGCGATCAGCAGGCCGCCGCTGGTTTGCGGGTCGGTGAGCAGGTCGCGGCGCCACTCGGGCAGGTCGGCGGCCAGATCGGCGGGCAGGCGCACGGCGTCACCATAGCTTGCCCAGTTGCGGGTCGAGGCGCCGGTCCTGATCCCCGCCCGCGCCAGCGCCTCGACGCCGGCCAGCAGCGGCGGGGCCGCGTCGATCTCGGCGGTCAGCCCGGCGCCGCGCGCCATCTCCAGAGCGTGGCCCAGCAGGCCGAAGCCGGTGACGTCGGTGACCGCATGGACTCCGGCCACACCCCCCAGTTCGCCGCCGACGGCGTTCAGCTGGGTGGTCGAGGCGATCAGCGCCGCATAGCCGGCGGCGTCCAGCCGGTCCTGCTTGAACGCCGCGCTGAGCACGCCGACGCCCAGCGGCTTGGTCAGGATCAGCAGGTCTCCAGCGCGCGCCGTGCGGTTGGTCAGCACCCGGTCGGGATGGACCAGGCCCAGGGCCACGAGGCCATAGATCGGCTCGACCGAGTCGATGGAATGGCCGCCGGCCACGGGGATGCCCGCCGCCGCGCAGACAGCGGCGCCGCCCCCCAGGATCGCGCGGATGGTCTCAGCGCTGAGCTTGTCGATCGGCATGCCGACAATGGCCAGCGCCAGGATCGGGGTCGCGCCCATAGCGTAGACGTCCGAGAGCGCGTTGGTCGCCGCGATCCGCCCGAAATCGAAGGGATCATCGACAACCGGCATGAAGAAGTCGGTGGTGGCCACCAGGGCCTGGGTCGCGTTCAGCCGCCAGACCGCGGCGTCGTCGGCGGTGTCGGATCCGACCATCAGGTCGGAGAAGGCGGCCGTCGCCGGCATGCCCTTGAGGATCGACTGCAGTACGGCCGGCGCCAGCTTGCAGCCGCAGCCGCCGCCGTGCGCCAGTGAGGTCAGGCGGACGGCGCCCTGGCCGGAGGGTATCGGGATGGTGTCAGGCGTGATCACTGTCATAGGCTCGACTATAGAGCGGCGGCGCGCCCAATCCGAAGGCCCCAGGTGTCCGACATCCAGATTCTGCATACGGCCGACCCCGAAAGCCTCGCCGGCTTCGATGCGGTGATCGATGTGCGCAGCCCCGCAGAGTTCGCGTTGGACCATGCGCCGGGCGCGATCAACCTGCCGGTGCTGTCCGACGAGGAGCGGGCGCGGGTCGGCACGATCTATGTACAGGAGGACCGCTTCAAGGCCCGGCTGCTGGGCGCCGCCCACGTCGCCCGCAACGTGGCCCATCACCTGGAGACCGCGCTG
>JANXXA010000299.1 GCA_025350885.1 Phenylobacterium sp. | reverse complement strand
GCGCATGACACTGCGCCGAGGGCTTGGAAGTCGGCAGAAATCGATCTGCTCCGGGAGGTTGGCGATCGCATTGGACCTGCCGTCGAACGCGCCCGCGCAGAGGCCAACCTGCGGGTCAGTGAGGAGCGGTTCCGCGCTCTGGCGACCGTCGGATCGTCCTCGGTCTACCGCATGAGCCCGGACTGGCGGGAGATGCGCCATCTCGACGGGGCCGCCTTCCTTGCCGACACCGACGAGGTAAATCCCGATTGGGTTGATGCCTACATTCCGCCCGACGAGCGGCCGCGGGTCCGCGAAGCGATTAACCGGGCGATCGCCACCAAGGACGTCTTCGAGCTGGAGCATCGCGTGCTGCGTGCGGACGGCGCCGTCGGTTGGACGTTCTCGCGCGCTATCCCGCTCTTCGACGACGCTGGGGAGATCTCGGAATGGTTCGGGGCGGCGACCGACGTAACCGAGCGCGTCAAGGCGGATCAGAGCTTCAAGCGGTTGTTCCAGGCGTCACCCGCACCGTTCCTGGTCCTCAAGCCCGATGCGCCGCACTTCACCATCGCCGAAGTCAACGACGCCTACCTGTCCGCCACCCTGCGGACGCGCGACGACGTGGTGGGGCGCGGCGTGTTCGAGGCTTACCCAGCCAACCCATCCGACGATGCCGGTGGCGGGGTCAGCACCTTGCGGGCCTCGCTCGAACAGGTGCTCGCCTCGCGGCAGCCAGACACACTGCCCGGTCTGAAGTACGACATCGCGCGGCCAGACGGCGCATTCGAGGAACGCTGGTGGAGTCCGGTCAACTCAGCCGTGCTCGATGACGATGGCGAGGTGGAGGCTCTGATCCATAACGCCAACGACGTGACCGAGGAGCGTCGGGTGCAAGTCGCGCTGCGCGAGAGCGAGGAGCGGCAGGCGTTCCTGCTGAAGCTGAGTGATAAGCTGCGTCCGCTTGGCGATGCGATGGAAGTGCAGACCGTCGCCCTGCGCGTGCTTGGCGAGCATCTGGCGGTGAACCGGGCGTTTTTCAACGAGATCGACGAGGAGCGGGACGCGTATGTAATCCATCGGACCTACGCGAACGGAGTCGCTCCTCTCACGGGGCAGTTCCGGCTCAGCGATCTTCAATGGACGGCCGAGCTTGCGGGTTCCGGGCAAATCGTCGTGATCGACGACACGAGCGCCGACCCGCGTCTGTCGGCAGCCGAGCGGGCGGCCTACGTCGCGATGGAAGTGGCGGCAGGCGTCGGTGTTCCACTGATCAAGGATGGACGCTGGGTCGCGGGTCTCGGCGTCCACCAGGCGACGCCCAGACACTGGACGCCCGAAGACATCGAACTCATCCGCGAGACCGCCGAACGCACCTGGGCAGCGGTCGAGCGCGCCCGCGCGGAGGCGGCGCTGCGCGACAGCGAGGCCCGCTTCCGCGAATTCAGCGAGGCCTCGACCAGTATTCTCTGGATCAGGAACGTGGCGACGATGCGGTTGGAGTTCGCTAGCCCCGCCTTCGAGACCATCTACGGGATTCCTGGCCCCGACCGGGGCGGGGACGGAAGTCTGCGGAACTGGGCTCGTTTGATCGAGCCGGAAAACCGCAAGACCGTGCTCGCCAATTTCCGGCGCGTGCGTGTCGGCGAGCGGGTCGAACACGAGTTTCAGATCAGGCGCGCGACCGACGAAGCGTCGCGGTGGGTCCACAACACCGATTTTCCGCTGCGCGACGCGGCCGGTGACATTCGATGGATCGCGGGGCTCGGTGCGGACATAACCGATTTGAAGGAAGCCGCCGATCGCCAAGGTGTGCTCGTGGGGGAGCTACAGCACCGGACCCGCAACCTGATCGCCGTGGTGCGCTCGCTTTCAGACCGCACCCTCGGCAACGCCGCTTCGCTGGAGGATTACGGGAAACGCTTCCGGCTGCGCCTTTCCGCCCTCTCCCGGGTCCAGGGCCTGCTTTCACATGTGGCGACCGGGGAGCGGGTCACGTTCAAGGAACTGCTGTGCTCGGAACTGGCCGCCCACGGCGCGACCAATGACATGGCGCATAAGTTCACGCTCGATGGCCCTGACGACGTGCCGCTGCGATCGGCTACGGTTCAGATCTTCGCGCTCGCGCTTCACGAACTCGCCACCAACGCCGCCAAATACGGCGCGCTCCAATCCCCGGACGGGCACCTGTTCGTGAACTGGCGTGTCGAAACCACGTCGGGCGATGATCCCCCGCACCTCCACGTCGAGTGGCGCGAAAGCGGAGTCGCCATGCCGCAGGCTGGCGCCCCCGCACGCGGGGGCGGCTATGGCCGCGAGCTGATCGAGCGCGCGCTGCCCTACCAGCTCAAGGCGAAAACGACATACGAAATGGGTTTGGACGGCGTTCGCTGCACGATCGCCGTCCCGCTCGCGAGGAAGTAAGTGGCGGAGTATCAAGCCGTGAGTAAGACGCCGTTGCGGGGCCGCCATATCCTACTGGTCGAGGACGAATACTTTATCGCCTACGCCATGCAGTGTGGGCTGGAAGATATCGGCGCGTCGGTTGTCGGACCGGCCGCCCGTGTCGGAGACGCGCTTGCGCTGCTTGATAGCGAACCCGTTGACGGAGCGATCCTCGACGTCAGCCTGGACAATGAAAAGGTGTTCAGCGTCGCCGAAGCTCTGACGGCCCGGGGTATTCCGTTCATATTCGCGACTGGCTATAGCGCCTCGGACCTTCCCCCGGCGTGGCGGCACGTCCCGCGTTATGAAAAGCCGTTGGATGCGGTGACGGTCGCGCGCGCCCTGTTTGGCGATGATGCGCCCTAGCGCCCCCCGCCAAACACCCCGCCCCAAAAGGCGAAGGCCCGCGGGTTTCCCGGCGGGCCTTCATGGTGGAGCTTAGCGGAGTCGAACCGCTGACCTATTGCATGCCATGCAATCGCTCTACCAGCTGAGCTAAAGCCCCAGAGTCGCAAACTCTGCTCAAGTCTCCCTGGAAAACCCGTCGGGTCGGCTAGGAAGGCGCGGAACCTATTCAAACCGGCGCCCGCGATCAACCCGCCATTTGGGGTTTTTCGCTGACGCCCCCAAACCGCCGGGGTTCAGCGGTCGTCGGCGTCGCCCTCGTCGGGCAGGCCCTCGATCTCGGTTTCGTCGAATTCGTCCTCGTCGTCGTCTTCCAGGAACGGCACGTCGGCGTCGTCCTCGGCCTCTTCCTCGTCGGTGAATTCGCCAAGGTCCTCGGAGACCGCGGGGCCAGGTTCGGCTGTGTCCTCGTCATCGTCGGAGGCCAGCACCGGATCGTCGATCACCGCGTCGAGCTCAGGGGTGACAACTTCGTCCTCCTCCTCGTCCTCCTCGGTGTCGGCGTCGGACTTGACCTGATCTTCGGCTTCCTCCGGCTCGGGCGCGACGGCGCGGGCGCGGACGCGGCGATTGCGCACGGCCTCGTCCGGGTCGAACTCGTTGGCGCATTTGGGACAGTGCGCCGGGCGCTTGGTGAGGTCGTAGAACTTCGCCTGGCAGTTGGGGCAGACTTGCTTTGAGCCCAGCTCGGGATTGGCCAAAGGCGATGATCCTTAAGAATTTTGGGACGGCGCCCGAAGGCGGGGTCACTTGCCACGCGAGGGGCCGACTGTCAAAAGCAAACCCCCCTTCCTGAACCCGCCAGCCTGCGGAGGCTCGATTCCAGCACATGACGGCGGCTCAGATGACCGCCCAGATGCGGGCAAGCCGCGCCGGCCCGCTGATCGGGACCGTCCGCGCGCCGGGGGACAAATCCATTTCGCACCGCGCCCTCATTCTGGGCGCGCTGGCCCATGGGGTGACCGAGGTCGAGGGACTGCTTGAAGGCGACGACGTCAAGGCCACCGCCACCGCCATGGCCGCCTTCGGCGCCGGCGTCGAACGGCTGGGGGCGGGCCGCTGGCGGATCGAGGGCCGGGGCGCCTTCGTCGAGCCGGGCGACGTCATCGATTGTGGCAACGCCGGCACCGGGGTGCGGCTGATCATGGGGGCGGCCGCCGGGTTCGAGCTCGCCGCCACCTTCACCGGCGACGCCTCCCTGCGCGGTCGACCGATGAACCGGGTGCTGAAACCGCTGGGCGAAATGGGCGCGACCTGGGTTTGCCGAGCCGGGGGCCGGCTGCCGCTGACGCTCCAGGGCGGAAGCCTGAACCGCATCGCCTACCGCCTGCCCGAGCCCTCGGCCCAAGTGAAATCCGCCGTCCTGCTGGCCGGCCTCAACACCCCGGGCGGGGTCGAGGTGATCGAGCCTGAGGCCACCCGCGACCACACCGAACGCATGCTGCGGGCCTTTGGCGCTGGGGTCGAGGTGAGCCAGGAGGGGTCCGGCCGCCGGATCCTGCTGCCGGGCGGCCAGACCCTTGCCGGAACGCGGGTCCGCGTGCCGGGCGACCCGTCCTCGGCGGCCTTTCCGCTGGTCGCCGCGCTGATCACGGCAGGATCGGTGGTGACCGTGGAGGGGATGCTGCTCAACCCCTTGCGCATCGGCCTGCTGGACACGTTGGGGGAGATGGGCGCGGACCTGTCGGTGACCAATCTGCGCGAGGAGGGCGGCGAGACGGTCGCTGATATCACCGCCAGGTACTCCCAGCTCATCGGCGTCGACGTGCCGCCCGAGCGCGCGCCCTCGATGATCGACGAATATCCGATCCTGGCCGTGGCCGCGGCCTTCGCCCAGGGGCCGACCGTGATGCGCGGCATCGGCGAGATGCGGGTCAAGGAAAGCGACCGCATCGCTCTGATGGCGGCGGGGCTGGCGGCCTGTGGCGTGAGCGTGGAGGAGGGTCCTGACAGCCTGACCGTCATGGGCGCCAGCGGGCGCGCCAATCATGGGGTCAGGGGTGGGGCCAGGGTCACCACCCACGGCGACCACCGCATCGCCATGAGCCATCTGATTCTCGGCCTGGCCGCCGACGAACCCGTGGCCGTCGACCAGCCCGGCATGATCGCCACCAGCTTCCCGGAGTTTCTGGCGCTGATCCGCAGCCTGGGCGGTGAGGTCGAATGAGCGCCGGCTTGGTGATCGCGGTGGATGGGCCAGCCGCTTCCGGCAAGGGCACGATCGCGGCCGGGCTCGGCGCGCACTACCGGCTGCCGGTCCTCGACACCGGATTGCTCTATCGCGCCGTCGGCGTGCTGATGCGGCGTTTGGACGAGGATCTGGACGACGCGGGCCTGGCCGGTGCGGCCGCGGCGCGGCTCACCGCCGATCAGCTTCGCGACCCGGCGCTTCGCACCCGCGCCGCCGGCGAACTGGCCAGCCGTGTCGCCGTGCACGCCAAGGTCCGCGGCGCCCTGCTGGATTTCCAGCACGCCTTCGCCGGCCAGGCGAGCGGGGCGGTGCTGGATGGGCGCGACATCGGCACGGTGATCGTCCCGGACGCCGCCGCCAAGCTCTACGTCACCGCGACGCCTGAGGTCCGCGCAAAGCGGCGCTGGACGCAGCTGATCGCCCAGGGCGAGGCGGTGACCTATGATGACGTGCTGGCCGACATTCGCACCCGCGACGCCCGCGACGGCGGCCGCGACACCGCCCCCATGCGGCCCGCCGATGACGCCGTCTTGCTGGACACCACTGAAATGACTATAGAGCAGGCCGCCGATGCGGCCCGCCGCATCGTTGAGGCCGCGCGAGCCCGCTGGATCACCACCAGCTAGCAATCCCAACGCGCCTTCGCCTCGGCAGCTGCGGGCAAGTTCACTTAAGCGCCGGGTACCCCTGGCGCCTTCGGTTCAACCCTTAACCCGACGTGGG